>NZ_JABXHF010000076.1:0-18418 GCF_013393565.1 Virgibacillus sp. | reverse complement strand
GGTGTCATGGACGTTGTCAGTAGTGTTAATAAAGCTGTCGATGATTTTGAAAAAGGAATTGTCAACAGCATTGCTGGCATGGTCACGGGACTGCTAACCGTAGTTAAGGATGCAGGTGTTGTTGCCGTATCTGGCGTTGTACCTGATCCTGTGGAGCCATCTTGGTTAAAAGAAAGTGCAGATGAAACAGTTGATGCCTACACACAAGCTGCGATACAATTCTTACAAGACCCTATACGTGCAGTGGAATCAACTACCCAAGTCTTCACAGATACTGTGGAAAGTGAAGGAGTTATGTACGTTACTGGTGCGACCATTCCTGCCTTAATACCAGGTAGTTTGGCTGTCAAAGGAGCTTCAGGCGTTGCAAAACTAGGTGCAGGCGCAGCAAGAAGAGCTCCGAAGTTATTGGATAGTAAGCCTTTTAGTGGTAATTATTATCGGAAAAAGATAGAGGCAGCTAAAGCTGGAATGGCTAAAGTGACAGAGAAGTTCACTTTTGGTAAAGACTATGCACTTTCAACTGGCGGTGCAAACTTTAAACTTAGAGATAAAGATTTTGCAGAGGGTACTACGCCGCAGATGCTCAAGATACAGAATGGTAGAGAAGAAAGAGTAGAGACTAAAGGAATAAATGTTGTTAAAGATATACCTAAAATAAACGTTGATGATATACCAACTGCAAAGAGTGGTAACTTCAATAAATTTTTCAATTCCCTTACAATTAGTGAACTAGATGAATTTTGGAAGGATAAAAAGATTAGAAAGAAAATTGAACGTCAACTTAGAGCACCTGGAGGTTTACACGAATGGCACTTAGTTTCTAGGGCTCCGCAATTTAAGTATTGGAATATTGGTGCTGAAGAGATTAAAGAATTAAGAACAGCTATATCCGATGTTAAATTTGTCAATCCGAACGGTGTTCATGGTGGATTAGGTTCAACTAAAGCACATAATGAATTGTTAGCTATAATAGATACTTCTAGTGACTACAATACATTTGTTAGACGACTTAATAATTGGGCTAATTATAGATTAGAAGGTGGAGTTTCATCTTTACCCGAAGGTCTACGATTAAAGTAGGAGGATAATGTAATGGAAAAACAAGGATGGGTTTCTATTTGGTTAGGGAATATTAGTGATGAAGATTCTATAGAAGAGTATGTAGATTTAACGTATGATGAGGATGGCGAATCTGTCCCTTCCCAATTCTTTATCGATTTTAATATTGATATGGACGAAATAGATGAGGATACTATAGAAAAAGCTGTCTATAAAAATGGTAGTCAGGATATTTCCACATTATTAGAGGGATGTTCGTATGAAGAAATTATTATTCCGAAAATCAAGAAAAGTATGAACTTAAAGGGAGTATATAATGCAGTAATTTTAATATATAATTTTGAATATAACAATGAAATTAGCTCAGCTGGTGTTTTTGATTTTATAGCCGCTACAAATTATGAGTAAGATAACTGTGTATGGGCCAACAGGCGGTCCTCTTGAAAATTCGGCTGAAACATTTGTAAAAAACCTCATATTTAATAATGACGAAGGTTATTGGAAACAAGGTAGTGGTGATTCGTGTTTTGAGGTTGATGGTTGCGAGGAAAAATTAATATTCTTTTTGATGAACCGTATGAGTTTTTTATTATGCAACATCCAGATTATGTAGTACCAATTAATAAAAATGTTGAGATAAAAACAGTTGAACATTTAGTAGGCGGATAGCCAATGAGAGTACCTACATGTAGTTATGTTGATCGCGAAACAGCTTACCGTATAATAAAAGATTTTATCACCTTTAAATCAGTTCCAAATCATAATAGAGTGGGTTGATTTATACAATATAAACTTTGATCACGGATTTTAATTAATTTTATAATCTAGGTAACAAAATAAATACAAAGTATAGCTGGGCAACGTTTGCCTTTTGAGTGTATTATGGATGTGTGGGTAAAATAAATTTTAGAAGCAAGCTTAGGTTTAAGTATATTATATGTGAGGTTTCCGTAAGATCTCACACAAATATCACAGTTAAAAATAAAAGTGCGAAATACCTTGAAACTATATAAGCTATTTTTACATATACTTTACTTTGAATAGCTTAATAGAATGGTGATGAAACTGTGAATAACCAACTGAATTATGGGCGGCATGATGTAAATCATGCCCCTCACCCCTTATATAACAAGGGTTGAACGGCAATACTGATTTTTTTGACCACACTTAGTCAAAATTAAGCACATTTTTCATGAGACTCCCGAATTTTTCGGAGTCTCTTTTTCGTATTTCTTCTGTTGTATGAAGGTATACATTTACGGTTGTTTTGTCATCAGAGTGACATAATTCGTTCAATCGATACCCCAGCTTCTGCTAATAAAGATGTGTGAGTATGTCTAAGTGTGTGGGGAGAAATTGTTTTATTTTTTAGATTGGCTAACTTAAGCAACCTCTTCATACGCTGCTCAATTACTTTAGGATATATTGGATAGCCTAAATAAGTTGTTGTATTTACAAACATATACCCTTTATCATAGTATTCATCTGCAAATTCTTCCTTGACCTTCGCATTAAACTCCATTAATTCTTGCAATACTTTTATAACCATTTCATCTAAATCAATTTTACGCACAGAGTTCTTTGTTTTGGGTGTCACTAGTTCATATTGTTTGATGTTATTTTTAGGATTATAGTAAGTCTTAGTGATATTAAGAAAGTGAGTGCCGTTCTTTATCTGTAAATCTGATTCTTTCAGTGTGCATAATTCACCAATACGTATTCCTGTATAAGCTAACGTTAAGAAAATGGGATAATCTAAGTGCAATCCCTGTTTGTATGCTGTTTTTAAAAATATAGCTAGTTCTTCTTTCTCCATGTATTTAGGTAAATCCGTTTCGTTCTCTAAATCCTCAACAGTCTTTTTCTTTTTGACCACATATTCATATTCTATTGGATCTTTTTTAATTACTTCTAATGCACAGCTTTTTTAAATATCATTTCTCCGGTTCTATGGATGCCATCAATGGTTCGGTACGCAATATTTTTTTCTAGATTATGCAAAGTTTGTAGATACATATATCAAGTTATATCTACCATTCTGATATTTTGAAAGTACTTGTTTAGGTTGTTAATCTCATGTTTTCTTATCCTTATAGTACCAGGTTTTGCGCCTCGTTCTTTTTCATACAAATCCAACCATTTAAGAGCAAATTGGTTAAACGTAATAGGATTTTCATTTACCCCTATCCCCATATCCAATCCATTAGCTAATTGTTTTGCTGCTTTTTCAGCTTTGCCTTTAAATCTTCGTCGTGTGATTTCTTTCCTTTTACTTGTTCGTGGAACGTGGACTGTACGCATTCTCAACATCTAGAATTAAGCAAGGCCGATATGTTAAAGAATTTGGTACCAAATTACAGAGGGACAGGAAGAGAAAACCTTACATTTTTAAAAAATATGAAAGCAAGAAACCATCAAATCCAGCAACCAATAAAAAATACCTTTATTTTCCATGTGTTGATGTATTGTTCACTATTGATTGCCATCTCTTTTTTATTATGTTTAGTTGTATTGTTTTTTAATCATATTTCTATTAAGAATTTGTATGTCGGGCATTTTAAAATGAATAATAATTATTGAAACATGACAAAATTGTAAGTTGATTGTAATGGGAATCAATATACCATCTTGCGTTTCTCTTTTATTATAAATCTATGTGTGAAATTTATAAGAAAGAGGTAAATAATAATGAAACCAATAATAAAGAAGGATCGAATTAATGTCATTGACTTAATTAGGGGGTTTGCCTTAATTGGACTTCCTTTTGTTAATGTGCTTGCATTTTGGAGTTCAAACATAAACTTATCAGGAACGCAGGAGGATATTTTGGTTCAGCGTTTCTTATATATATTTGTTGAAGGACGTTTTTACACTATATTTTCCTTTCTGTTTGGATTAGGGATTTGGATTTTTTTATCGAGGGCTAAAGAAAAGAACGATCGACCATATGCTCTTTTTATTCGACGTATGTTAATCCTTGGTATAGCAGGAGGAATACATCAAGTAATAAACCCTGGTGAAGCTTTATTGATTTATGCAATTTTAGGATTGCCTGTTGTTTTCTTTGATAAGTTTCCAAAACATATTAATTTAATTTTAGGTATAGCAGGTGTTATTACAGGGAGCTTTTTTGGAGCAAAATTGCTTATGACTTTACCTTTAATGATGCTAGGTCTAGCGTTTGGACAATATCGTGTAATTGAGTCTTATATTAAAAAACGAAAAACGTGGATGATAGTTGCTGTTCTTTCATTTGTTGCAACTATTATTTCAGTCGCTTTTCTTTGGCAAAAAGCTCCTGTTGATGGGTTAGTAAGTAATATGGATGGCGTTGAATTAACCGAAGCACAAGTATCATCAAATCGTGATTTTTATGACTTTGCGGACTTGTCTTTTACTTTCACACCATTTTTCTCTGTTTTTTATGTTAGCTTTCTTGTTTTGCTTGAGCCTTTAGCAAGGAAATTGTTATCACCATTGAACTCCTTTGGACGAATGGCGTTTACAAATTATATAGGTCAATCTGTTATATTGGTTATTATTGCAATGTTTATTCCAACTGGTACAGTAGTTTCATATATCACCGCAACAATTACGTGTGTACTTGTAGTGATAGCGCAGATCATTATTTCTGCATTTTGGCTTAGGTATTTTAAGTATGGTCCGTTAGAGTGGCTTTGGCGATGCGGAACTTATGGGAAATGGCTCTCAATACGAAAATAAAGAAACGTAGAAAGTTAAGGTAAGAGACCATCTAGGTATTTAATCAATATAAAGTTGCGCACCTTTTATTACTTATGAGGGCTAATAGTCTTCATTCAAAACAAAAAGCGCTCTGCGGAAACAGGGTGCTTTAATACATATCATATCATCTAAGAAATGTATTGCCGTGGATCCGTTTTTTCCCTCCTCACCTTTTTAATCGCTTCAATCCACATCGTTTATAATAACTCTTCTGATATGACAAAAGAGGTGGCACTTTGGTGTATTAATCACTAATGTAGGCCATCTTTTTTTATTGAATGATAGCTTTATTTCCCATCGAGATTTTATAATATTCAGCTTTAATTTATATTCCGATTGATACACCATTCATTATTCATGGTCTCTTTTTTAATAATTATTTTTAATGGCGGGGAGATGATAAGTGACGCAGTTTAAAATATCGAGTATTCAAGAGTATGCTTGCAAATTGGACATTTAGTCTAATGATGAATTATATAAGGTAAACCAATTTGGATGCAGTTAATAACTTTACAACGAAGGATCTAGATTATTTACCACATGAAAACTATAGGTACTTGATTAAGTGGCAAGTGCTTTTGTTTTTGTTTTTGGTTCTAAAAATATAAGGTGTTGTTCTCTCATATATTTTCCAATAATGGGCATATTATTTTTTGATGTATTATATTATTGGAGGTTGTACAATGGAGAATAATTACAATCATATAAGATTAACATCTGCTGAAATGGGAAAACTTTGGGTAACTTATACAGGGAATACGATGGCCAAGTGCGTTCTTCGTTATTATCTTCAACATATCGATGATAAAGATATCAAAAAAGTTGTAAAAAATGCCTTAAATTTAAGTGAGAAGCTTGTGAATAAAATTAAAGATATATTTATTCAAGAAAATTTTCCTATACCTATAGGATTTACGGATCAAGATGTGAATTTAGGTGCTCCTAGGTTGTTTTCGGATGAATTTTATCTTCATTACTTGAAATACACTAGTAAAGCTGGAATGAGTATTTATTCGATTGCAATCCCTATAATGACAAGAGAAGATATAAGGGATTTTTTTATTAAAACGTTTAACTCCGCAGTAAATTTATTAAATGAGGTTAATAAAATATTAATCGCAAAAGGGTATTATGAAAAGTCTCCACAAATTCCAACACCAGACAAAGTTGATTTTATAAAAAAACAAAAATATTTAAATGGCTTTTTTGGAGATATAAGATCACTTCATGCATTAGAGATTTCACATCTTCACGATAATATTGAAAATAATGTCACAAGTAAATGTTTATTAATTGGTTTTAGTCAAGTATCCCAAACGGAGAAAGTTAAAAAGTTCTTTTTAAGAGGAAAGGAACTTACCAATAAACATATAGAGGCCAGTACACAACATCTACACAAAGATAACTTGCCATCGCTTCCGTTATTGGACGATCTGGTAAGTACTTCTACTTATACTCCTTTTTCGGATAAATTAATGTTGTGGCATAAAATAGATATGTTTTCCATGAAAATAAGATCGTATGCAAATGCTATTTCGCTTAATGGGAGGCGTGATCTTGGGGCGATGTATGTTCGGTTTCTAAAGGATATTGGACTGTATGTAGAGGACGGTACAAATATTATGATTAAATATGGGTGGATGGAGCAACCACCAGAAGCAGTTGATCGTAAAGAACTTGCGATGAATAAGGAATAGGGTGTAGGAGCAGCAAGAAAAACGCCGAAACTATTAGACATAAAGCTATTTCGGTTATTTTTACATATTGTTGCTTTTAATTAACTCTATTGAATGGTGATGAAACTAAGATTAATCAAGGGAGGCATAATGTATCACTGCCCTAACCCTTTGTGGACAAGGCATGAACTGTAATATTGATTTTTTTGAGCACAATTTGATCCTTTTAGTCAATAGCAAGTCCATTTTTAAGATAACCTGTTTTTCGTATTTCTTCTTTTGTATGAAGATACATATTTTATCGAATATAAGGTGCTATATGATTCATACTTCAAGAAATTCACAATCGGAGGTGAAAGTAAAACCTCCTGCTGAATGGATGGTCACGCTATTATAAGTAAAATTTTTTAATTTTGGAATAGAGATCCATGGTCTACTTATACTAAGTATTTTACTGGCTTTTGCTTCCATTGCAGATAGAAAGCCGTTTCCCCCTAAACAATCTTCCGTAAACTGCTTTATTGATGCTGTATCAGGCTATAGAGGGTTATTAACTAGCGATATGCGCATATCGAGACGTTTTGTAGATGAAAATAAAGTAATAAGCCCAAAAATTAAAGCTGCATATGAAGTGGAAAAATATATAAAGGATGTACAAAGGACGCAAATTAACCGTTCTTATATTTTGAAAAAACCTAAACATAAAATTGTTAAATTATTCGTTGGTGTATCTACCTTTATGGAAGATTGATATAGATTTCAACTATGTCTCTAAACCATTGATTTTAAACGCAAATACAGGAGAGTCTGAAAAGTATTTAAGCAGCCAGTGGGAAACGAATAAATGGTTAAAAATAAAGTAAAAGAAAAATTAAATGGAGCTTTTCTATAAGGGGTGTATTTTTTAACTAAATTTTAGTTAGCTTGCACTAAAAGAAAGGATAAAAATAGTTATGATCAACTACAACTATGTATGGATATTTTTGGTGATAATCGTGTCTTTCTAAGAAAAAGAGAGCTTTTTTTCGCTATAATAAGTGTGGAATTTTACGATTTATAGTAGAAGCTTGTCTAAAATAATCATATTTCACAAAAAGTCAATCTTGACATCATGCTGAATTTTCGGTTTACTTAGAATAATAGGTAAAAAGTACAACTCTTTGAAAAGATATAAGGAAGAGATGCGTTTGCTTGTTTCATAGTACAAATAAAAAGAAGGAGGATGCTTATGGCGCAAATTGAAGAATTTTTAAGTCAGATGAGCAGTATTGTATGGGGAATACCATTACTTGTACTACTAGTAGGTACTGGAATTTATTTAACAATTAGACTTGGTGCTTTGCAGGTGCGTTCGTTACCTTATGCGCTAAAGCTTGCTTTTTCCAGAAATCAGGATAAAGATTCAGAGGGAGATATTTCCCACTTTCAGGCGTTAATGACTGCTTCGGCTGCAACAGTTGGTACTGGTAATATTGTTGGAGTAGCCACGGCGGTTGTGATGGGTGGTCCTGGTGCTATTTTTTGGATGTGGTTAGCTGGATTTTTTGGCATGGCGACGAAGTATGGTGAGGCAATTTTAGCTGTAAAGTATCGTGTGAAAGATGCGAATGGAAATATGGCTGGTGGTCCAATGTATTATTTGGAACACGGATTAAAACAGAAATGGCTCGGTGTTCTGTTTGCAGTATTTGGTTCTCTTGCAGCTTTTGGGATTGGTAATGGAACACAGTCTAAAGCTATTGCAGATTTAATGCATGATACATTTTCTGTTCCGTTTTGGGTCACTGGTATTGTGCTAGTTATCTTTGCTGGTATGGTTATTTTAGGTGGTATTAAATGGATTGGACGGGTAACTGCATTTTTTGTGCCTATTATGGCATTGTTTTATATTCTTGCTGGAATTATAGTTATGATAATGAATATTAATCTTGTACCAGAAGCACTTGGAACGATTTTTACATTTGCGTTTACAGGCGAGGCTGCAACGGGGGGAGCTATTGGTGCAGCGATACGATTTGGAATTGCCCGCGGTTTGTTTTCCAATGAAGCAGGTTTAGGGTCTGCTCCTATAGCTGCTGCAGCAGCTAAAACGGACTTACCTGGCAGACAAGCGCTCGTTTCGATGACGCAAGTTCTTATTGATACATTTATCGTTTGTTCAATTACTGGAATTACTATTGTTATGTCTGGTAATTGGCGAGATGGTTCCATCGAAGCAGGTGTGTTGACGTCTACAGCTTTTGAGACTTTACTTGGTGGAGCAGGTCCATATATTATTACAATTGGGTTACTGTTTTTTGCCACTTCGACAATTTTGGGATGGGGATATTATGGAGAAAAATGCTTCCAATACTTATTCAAAAATCCTATGGCAGTAAGAGCTTATCGTACGGTTTTCGTTCTTTTCATTTTTGTTGGCGCCACCGCTACCCTTGATGTAGTATGGATGCTCGCCGATGTACTGAATGGCTTAATGGCTGCGCCCAACTTAATTGGTTTACTCGGATTATCAGGGGTAATTATTTATGAAACCAAACGTTTCCAGAAAAAAGCCAAAGAGGAAAAGCAGAAAGTAGCTTCGTAGGGGCTTATCTACCAAAAAGTTATTGCATACAAGTTACATTGCACTTTGTTGTTAGATAGAGGTCTACAACAAAGTGCAATTTTTTTACACTATAGGAAAGTATAAAAGTTTTAAGGGTTATAGTATAAGAAAAACTATGCCATTCGCCATAAGACTTGGCGACAAGCCAAGTTTTTCTAATGTGCTTAATCCAATTTTTGGAGTTTAAAGCAAAAGGGAGAAAATTACCTTCTAAGCGGAATGCATTCATGCTCGTCAGAAAATTGCTTGTCCTAGTGCGAAACTCGCTCCAGTTCGTCAAAAACTCGCTCCAGTTCATCGGAAACTCGCTCACTCTCGCACGGAAATCGCTCGTCCACGCACAAAAATCGCTCAAGCCCGTCAAAAAATCGCTTGCCCCCACTCCGACCACTTTTATTCCACTATAGGAATGTATAATTTTGTAAAATCGCTGAAGTTCAGCATAGTTTCTCTTGAGTTTTATGGGAATTCGCTGAAGTTCACAAGATAGTTATTCGAAGTTCACCATGAAGTCGCTGAAGTTCACAATTATCCACGAGTGGCTACACCTTAAATCAATAAAAAAGCAGTAGCGCGTATTATAATTCTACTATTTATTGGTTTGGCTTGAAGTTTATGGCTAGGAATGGAGAGCTTAAAAGTATTCGCTTTGATTAAAGTAGCTAAAAAGGCAGCTCTCCTAAATAGAAGGCAAAGAAAGGATCGCGAAGTATAGAACGATGCAGGTAAGAAAAACTAATGTATAGTGCATGCATGATTTTCGTTAGGAGGTCTTAGCTTATGAAAAAAGTAACGATTGTCTTTTGGGTTACATTAGCCATTACTGCTGCGTTGTCTGTATTGGGAGCAGTCCTGCCAGATAAGTTTGAAAAAATTTCAAGCTTGGTTATGCGCTTTATATCGAATCATTTTGGCTGGTATTATTTATTAATTGTAACACTGTTTGTGGTGTTTTGCGTTTACCTTGTATTTAGCAAGTATGGAAAAATAACGCTTGGTAAAGTTGGTGAAAAACCGGAATTCGGTTATCTATCTTGGTTCGCCATGCTTTTTAGTGCGGGAATGGGGATTGGGCTTGTGTTTTATGGTGTTGCCTCACCTGTTTCTCATTATATGAAAACTCCTCCGATGGCAGAGCCTGGTACTAGAGAGGCTTTTGAAGATGCGCTACGTGTGACTTTTTTTCACTATGGTATTCATGCATGGGCGATTTATGCATTAATTGGATTAGTGCTCGCTTACTTTATGTTTCGTCATGAAAAGCCAGGTTTAGTAAGTTCGTCACTGGAATCGTTGTTTGGTGATAAAATGACAGGGCCTTTAGGGAAAGCGGTTGACGTAATTGCTGTTTTTGCGACTGTTGTGGGAGTAGCAACGACACTTGGGTTTGGTGCTACGCAAATTAACGGTGGTATTGCTTATTTGTTTGATATACCGATTGTGTTTTCGGTACAATTTATTATTATTTTGATTGTGACTGTTTTATTTATGATATCTACATATACAGGCTTAAGTAAAGGGATTCGTTACTTAAGTAATGCGAATATGGGATTGGGAGCAGCGTTGTTTTTGGCAACTTTAATTCTTGGACCGACTTTATATATCTTTAATTCTTTTACAGACACGATAGGCTTATATATACAGCAATTGCCTTCTGAAAGCTTTCGTCTATCTCCGCATAATGAAGAAGAGCGAGCATGGGTTATGAACTGGACGGTATTTTTTTGGGCATGGTGGATTGCATGGGCACCATTTGTTGGAATCTTTATTGCTAGAGTATCTAGAGGGCGAACCATTAGAGAGTTTGTGTCAGGTGTGTTAATTGTACCGTCAGTAGTCGGCTTTCTTTGGTTTTCAGCATTTGGTGTCTCAGGGATGGATGCACAGAATAAGGGTGCTAATATAGCAGCACTTCCGGATGAACAAGCTTTATTTGGGTTGTTTGACCAAATGCCATTAAGTATTATTTTGTCATTACTTGGCATTTTGCTTATTAGTACCTTTTTTATTACGTCTGCTGATTCCGCAACCTTTGTTTTAGCGATGCAGACAACGAATGGATCGATGACACCACCGACAGCGGTAAAGTTTGCTTGGGGAATTGCACAATCCTCTATAGCTGCTGTATTGTTATATACGGGTGGTTTACAAGCATTGCAGAATGCACTTATTTCCGCCGCCTTGCCATTTTCGTTTATTATGCTATTGATGATTGTTTCTTTTTATAAAGCACTGAAAAAAGACAAAGGCAGAAATCAGTAGAAAAAATTTTATTCTAAAAACCTTCACTATCACCATGGTAATCCCAACGTTTCATTTATTAAATATAGTAGAATAAGCCTGCTTGTAGTCATAAAACAAGCAGGCTATTCCTCACTTTATCGGAACAAATCTAAAAAGCGTTCCCAGATGCCTTTTTCTTCTTCTGTTTGTTCAGGTTCTTCTTGCTCAGGGATTTCAATGCTTTCTGTTTGCAGGACAAACTGTACGACTTCTACTTGTTCATTTTTGTCGGAAATGAAAGAGATTGGTTTGTAGTCGGAGTTATCATATTCTTCCATCATTTCTTCGGTTTCTTGTTCGATTTGACCTGGTAAATTACTCGTAGCTTCTCGTAGCTCTTTTGTACCTGTATATAAATCACTGATGCCATTACTTGTGCCTGCTGTTCCCTTTGCTAACTCTTGTATACCTGCATCCAAATCTTGATAGGAAGTAGCTAATTCTTCTACACCATCTGTATAGTCCACTAATCCATTATGAAATGTTTCGTATTCATCATTAAATGTTGCAAACCCTTCTTGAATTTGGTCCATCATGTCCAGTTGATTCATGGAATTCAATGTTTGCTCCATCTCCTTAGCCATTTGCCTTAAGTTTTTTGCCATCTCCGTTGTTGCGCTAGAGGATTGTTCCAATGCTACAGTTACGCCGTCGAATGCACCTGTTACTTGGTTATAGGTTTCTTTAGCGATGTTTGCTGCCCGATACGTATTTACTAATTGTTCAATAACTTCTTGGTCGGCGTTACTATTTTTTAATTCTTTTATTTGCGCTTCGGTAATTGCATCGGACGGAATGGCATGCATTGCTTTATCTAATTGACCTTTTGCTTGATAATAATTCTGTTTCAGACCATCCGTAGCTTTTGTTGATTCTTCCAATCCATTTGCAATTTCTCGTAAATGGGCTGGTAACGCTTGAATGGAGCTGAGATCTATATTACTCGTACTTTGTTGTACCGTTTGGTTCATGGTGTGTAATGCCTCTTTAATAGACGCAGATCCGCTTACTAATTCACCAGATGACTGGTTTAATTCATTTATGCCGTTTTTGTATTCTGTGGAACCATCACGAATTCCTTGTGCACCTTTATTTAGTTCCGATACGCCTGTTTTTAAATCACCAACACCTGCATGTATGTCACTTATTGCATTTGCTAGCTCCTGCATTTCTCCAGTTACACCACTTGTATCAGGACTCTCGATGGACATGGAATAGGGAGCTGCATTTATTTCGATTGGATCCATTTCAAACTCTGACACGTCGGTTGAAATAATAAAATCTTCTTCTTGTTCTGGCATCACGGTAAAATTGACTTGTTTATTTTGACCTGCATTTGCTTTTGTTCCTTCTGGAGCTTGAATATTATCAAACTTTGTTGGATCTAGCGTTACGGCAATTTGTAACAAATAATTGTTAAAAAACTTTGGATCTACGTCCTCATTCCTGGAAGTGGAAATTTGTATTTCTAGCGCACCACTTTTACCTGCTAATTCCTCGGTTTGTATTTCCTTACCATCCAGAATATAGGTAATCGAAATATCCCAAGGAAGTGGTTTGTTTGGCATATTTCCTTGGTAATAAAATTCCTTCTCTTCCTCGGCTTGAAATTGGATTTTGTTTCCGTTTTTTTCTATATCTAGTAAGTTTGTTAAGTTTCGGACAGAACTGTACGCTCCATAATCAATTATTTTTCCGGGCTTCGTTACTTGAAATGTATTGACAACATACATTTCTTTCATTTGCCCATTGGCGCGCATATTACCGTAAATGACTTCATCTTTTGTTTTGTATTCGCCTTTGTCTGTAGAATTTTTTGATTCTTTTTCTGCTGGATCATCATTTGCTAAAACGGCAGAAGGAAGAAACGCCACTACGAGCATAAAAATGAACAGCAGTAGACTTATTTTCTTCACTATCGGAAAGGTAGAAGTCAAGCTACGGGTTTTACCATAAATATTTGCTAATAGGCGCATCGTATCACTCCCCTTTGTAAAAGTTTGCTTTCCATGTTGTTTTTTCAATAACGCGGTCTAGTAGGCTTAGCAGTGCAGGTAATACTAACACGACCATGATAAATGCGAGCAACGCACCTCTACCTAATAAAAGTCCGATAGAAGCAACAATTTGGTTGGACGAGGTCAGCCATAGAATAAATCCTACACTGGATAGAATTGAAGCGGATACGCCGATGGAAAATATTTTCTCATCTATTGTTTTCTTAATGGCTGGTAATGCATGCATTTCTTTGCGATTTTCTTTATACGCTTCTGTTAAAAGAATGGCATAGTCCACTGTCGCTGCCAGTTGTACGGTACTGATAATCAAATATCCTACATAAACGAGTGGCGTATTTGTGAAATATGGAATTGATAAATTGATCCAGACAGCTGATTGTATCGTGACTAATAAAACAACCGGAAAAGAGAGTGACCGGAAAGTAATGAGTAACACAGTAGCAATGGCTATTACAGTTAACAGGTTAACCACCGTATTATCCTTTTCAACTACATGCTTCATATCATATAAGGTGACGCTTTCCCCTAATATGTGGTAATTGTCTTCATAGTAATCCGAGGTAAGCAATTGAATTTCATCAATAAAAGCAAACGTTGCCTCACCTTCCGTATCTACCGTCGTATTAACGATGATTCGACTGTAATTCTCAGAAAAGAATGGCGCTGTTACGGATTCATCTAAGTAGTTAGGAGGTATTGCGGGACCAATAGCATCCACATAGGATACAGTACTTTTTACCTCTGGAAAATTTTTCAATTCTTGCACGAAATGCTTTTCTTTTGCGATATCGCCTTTTGGAAGTAGTAAAACCATCGGTGTATGTTTTCCAAACACTTCTTCAATGGCTACTTCGTCGTTATATGCTCTTGACGCTTCGGGTTGTTCGCCAATGCCATATAAAAAATTGGTTTGGCTTTGACCTAAGAAGGCTGGCACCATGAAGATTAATAAAACAATTAGTGCTGGTACACGAAGTTTATTTAATGTTTTTCCAACGTTTCGTATACTTGGTAGTAATTGTTTGTGCTCGGTTTTATCAATCCAATGGTAGAACATCAACGTTAAAGCAGGTAGAAATACCATGACACTAATAAAGCTAAGGGCAATTCCTTTCACCAAATTAAGTCCTAGATCTGCTCCAATTTCGAAGTCCATAAAGGTTAAGGCGATAAAGCCAAAAAATGTGGTGGAAGCACTCGCTGCAATTGCTGGAAACGAGCGTTTCATCGCCATCTGCATGGCTTCTGCTGGTGTGTCTGTTTGTTTGCGATAATCCCCAAAACTATGCAGTAAAAATATCGCATAATCAAGCGAAACCGCTAACTGCAATATAGGAGCAACGGATTGGGTGATAAATGATATTTCGCCGATAAATATATTGGTTCCTAAGTTAATAATGACAGAAATGCCGATGGCAGTTAGGAAAAAAACAGGTTCTGCCCATGATCTCGTCGATAGAATAAGAATAATGATAATAATTGGTATGAGTAATGCAGCTGCATACATTGTTTCTTTCCCCGTCATTTTTTGGGAGGTTGCTGTATCTAGTGCTTCACCAGCCATAGAGTTCTTTTTCCCAATTAATTCATAGATTTCATCGGTCGTTTCCACTTCTTTCCCTTCTGCAATATGGAAAGAAAATAACGCATTTCCATTTCTATAATAGGAATCAACCGTATCTTTATCCGCCATTTCAATCGGTGTTTTCGTATCAATTGCATCATCTAGCCATGTAACTTCAGAAACGCCATCTATTGCTTTTAGATCTTGCTTGAATTCTAAGGCTTCTTGAATTTCTATATCTTTTATCATGACGCGTGTATTAGCTACAGCACCATCAAATTCTTCCTCCATCGTTTCCATGGCAATGGTTGATGGGGAGTCCTTTGGAAGATAATCAACCATACTATAATTTATGGAAACCGCAAATTGTGCAAGTGCACTAATGATAGCTAGTGTGATAAACGTAATAACGACGGCTTTTTTATGTCTGATAATTTTTGTTATCCAATCAATCGGTGTCCACCATCCCTTGCGTATATAATTGAAAGCCTCTATTATTATATTATACACTTTGTTGGATAAACAACAAATAGTTTACTAAATTGTGCGGTAAATCCATCATTTTTTCACTATAGGAAAGCAGAAAACTTTTACGCTTTAGCGCATAAGCAAAATGGCAGCGTTGTATCATAATCAAAATTGACAAAAGGACAAGTATGTCTAATGGTATAGGTGAGTATGAAGTGGGGGTTGGTATACATGGTAATAATTGGGCATCCAGTCCGACTCCATCACTCACCAACGAGGCGACGTTATGCCATTGTCCTATGATCGGTTCGCGCCATTTCTTTATCTCCTTTGATTCGTTCCATTATCTACTGCTAAACGGATGCCCGCGCTTTGTTCTCAAGTGAGTCGTAAATTTTTGCACGATATATAAGGTTTTAGGGTTTATAGTATAATTAAACATGCAGCATCAAACTTAACGAAAAGCAAAGTATTTTTAAAAGAAAGTGTGGCGTTATATGATTGAAAAAGTGGACCGTCGAATAAAGTATACAAGAATGGTGTTGAAGGATAGCTTAATTACATTGTTAAAAACAAAGCATCTTTCAGCAATTACAGTAAAGGAACTTTGTAAGCATGCAGATGTTAATCGTTCTACTTTTTATGCGCATTACAAAGATCCATATGATTTATTGATGAATATAGAAGAAGAAATTATAAAAGGTTTGAATTCTTATTTAAGCCAACAAAATTTTGCTGAAAGAAAACAAGCATTGCAAACGACGGAGAAGTTATTAGAGTATGTCGCTACAAAATATTGCATTTGTCATACACTTCTGAATGAAAGTGAGAATACATCGTTTGAAAGCAAATTAATGAATGTGGCAAGAAACTTCCTAATAAAAAATTGGTTGGACGAAAATAAAATTGGAAAATCCAAATCAGAATATATTAGTACCTTCATCGTTAGTGGTAGTATTCATGTAATAAAAAATTGGTTAGTGAATAACATGGATAAACCGCCCCAGCAGATTGCTGAAATTATTAATAACATTGCTAATAATGGAATCAGAGGGGTAGAAGGAAGTGGATGAACAGAAGTGAAAAAATAATTATGAACGAAATGACGTATTGTAAAAGTTAATGATTGAAAGCAACCAAACCATCGCATTTTATACTAGCTATTGCGATGGTTTCGTATCTATTTAATCTATATTAAAGTTCGCGTTTCAAAGAAGTAAAGTACTTTTTTAGCTTCACTGAAATGGATAGTAATAACGAAGGGTGAAAGACAATGCATCACACAAATGAAGTTAGCAATTATATAAATAATGTAGAAGATAGATGGAAAGACGCTTTTGTAGAATTGAAAAAAACAATTGACCAAAAGATCCCTGATGGATTTGAGTTAGTAATGCAGTATGGTATGCCATCCTATGTAGTTACCTCTATCTATTTACCCTGACGGCTATCATTGCAAAAAAAACACACCCATACATTTATTAATATTGCAGCACAAAAAAATCATTTGGCTGTATACCATATGGGAATTTATGCAGATCAAAAATGGTTAACGTGGTTTAAAGGCGAGTACCCCAATTATATGAATACAAAATTAAATATAGGGAGGAAAAGCTGTATTCGATTTACCAAACCTAAAAAAACTCCCTATCAGTAATTGGTGAGCTTGTTTCGAAAATGTCCGTAGCGGACTAGATTCAATTGTATGAAGGAATTAGTCAAATGTAAAATTGGCAATAAGAACGAGAAAGGCTTGTAGTCTCATCCAAAATTAGAAAAACATAAGCGTGCCAATATGAAAACTAACTTTTATCAGCACGCTTCAAGATTTACATATCTACTTTCAATTGATTTGCTTTGTTCGTTTTTGCTTTTTTAAAGAATAGGAAAGTAAGAATAATAGTTAACACAGCACCGACGATAAAGGAAACATTCAAATCAAGTCGGAAACCGATTTGCGCATTTAAAATATACACAAACACCATATAACTCATGAAAATAGCTGGCACCATCGATACGAAGTAATTTTTTTCTTTCATAAATAAATACATCGTAGCTATCCATAAAGCGATTACGGCCGTTGCTTGGTTAGCCCATGAAAAATAACGCCATAAAATATTAAAATCGATTTTCGTTAAAATATATGAAATAACGAATAAAGGAATAGCAATGGACAACCGGTTAAACACTTTTTTCTGTCCGATATTTAAATAATCTGCAATAATGGAGCGTGCGGCACGAAATGCAGTGTCTCCGGAGGTAATTGGTAAAACAATTGCTCCAAGTACAGCAATTGTTCCTGCAACTGCACCTAGCAATGTGATCGCGATTTCATTTACTGCAGCAGATGCAGTACCTTCTGCAATGATGCCGCTTAAGGTTTGTCCATCAAAAAGGCTCATAGCAGCAGCTGCCCAGATCATTGCAATGATAGCCTCAGCAATCATCATGCCATAAAAAATATAACGTCCTTGCGATTCCTTTTGTGTTGTTCTCGAGATAATCGGTGATTGTGTCGCGTGAAAACCAGATAATGCACCACAAGTAATCGTAAAGAATAACAATGGAATTACTGGTAAGTTATCCGGATGCATATTGGTAAGGTGTAACTCTGGTATTTTATAATCTGAGAATAATAACGAAATTCCAATCGCTATTGTTCCAAATAAGAGAATAGCGCCTAGTATTGGATATATTCGACCAATTATTTTATCAATTGGCAATATCGTGGATAGAAAGAAATAAAGGAAGATGGCTCCTAAAATAATAGAAAAGGCAATCTTTTCATCTAGCAATATATCAATAAGTGACGCTGGCGTAGTAACGAAAACGGTTCCAACTAAAATTAACAATAATAGAGAAAAGGCGTTTACAATATGTCTTGACGCTTTGCCTAAAAATCTCCCCGCTAATTCAGGAATATGTGCCCCTTTGTTTCGTATAGAAATCATCCCTGTTAAATAATCATGAACTGCCCCAGCAAAAATCGATCCAAGTA
>NZ_JABXHF010000075.1:0-18592 GCF_013393565.1 Virgibacillus sp. | reverse complement strand
ACTTTTGGATTTGGACAGGAACCACCTGTACTTCCATTGTAAAGGATTTTTTTGTATCATGAACACGTAATTATTGAACATTTTTAGTATTTTGAATCATCAGGTTTAATTAATGCAATGCTAGTGAGTATAAACCTTAAAAATTTATGCTTTCATAATAGTGTACAAAAGTGCCAAGGAAGAGCGTCTCCCCAACAAAGTTAGAGATGACAATCAAACAGTTGGCACTTTTTTATATGGATCTCCATCGTAAGAAGGCCCCCACAATAACTTATGAACTTCGCGAAAATTTGCGAACTTCAAGTAACTCTCTTATGAACTTCAGAGAATTTCCTTAAACGTACTTTAAAATGGTTTCGTAATCATCAAAATAATAATGATCATAAACAACAGACTTTCGATTCTTTCATAGAAAAATAGCTTTCTGGATAATCGAAAGTAGTCATCAGGGATCGTACTATCCGGATGCGTCTGTAATAGTTTTTTGATTGGTTTGGAACGCGGCGACAGCACGAGTGGGCCAAATGCCAAAGCAAGCAAAAATAAAAGCAAACTGCCTATAAACCAACCTTGTGCAAATAAATAGGGGCGAAGTACTCCCATGATTAGCCCCGTTATCAATAGTAATGTACCACCAATCATGACACAGCCGTGTAATTTGTTTCGTATTTTATAACCATATTGCAATTCTGTCATCGTAGTTGCTGTTTTCACTGGCAAAATCATGAAGAAACCTGGACCCATACCAATAATTGCAGCAATGATGTGTATGAACACCATGAGGTCATAAAACTCCATGTTATCTATCCCTTCTAATCTCCTACATAATAACGCAAAATTCTATCAACATTTGATCCGTACACTTCTCCAAATAAGTTTAGATGAACTAATAAATAGAATAATTGGTATAACGGCTTACAATCTTTGTAATAATCCGCTAATGGAAAAGTGGCTTTATAGGCTTCATAAAAGCTTGTAGAAAAGCCACTGAATACTTCAGTAAAAGCTATATCAAAATGTCTATCCCCAAATAAAAAGGATGGATCAATAAAATAAGGGATTCCATGTTCTCCAACTATCCAATTACCTCCCCATAAATCACCGTGTAAATAGGCTGGAGAAATGTTATTAGGAATCCAGCGGTCTAATCGCACTAGTAACCTCTCTAGCTTCTCTCGTCGTTGCGCATGGATAACATTCCGTTTGATCCCAATCTGTAATTGTGTTTTCAGACGGCAGTCACGATAATAGGAAAGCCAACTATCATACCAGCTGTTTGGCTGTTGTAATGTACCAATAAATGTTGCTTCCGAATAGCCATGCTGCTCTCCACTGGTTTGGTGCATGGCAGCTAATCGCTCACCAAGTAGCTTGTCCGTATGTTCGGTTCTATGTCCATTTACCCATTCCAATAGCAAAAATGACTCACCTTCTTGATCCGAATAACCGATAACATCTGGAACATCCATCGTATTTGTAGACTTTATCAGTGCTAGACCTTTCGCTTCTAATGCAAAAAAACGAGCAGGTGAAGCTTCATTTAACTTCATAAAAAAACGTTGCGCATCTGTTTCTACTAGATAGGCGTCGTTGATGGAGCCACCAGACACTTTTTTCACCCGCGTTACATTCCCTTTAACACCTGATTGCTTTAACAGCTTCTGGAATTGCGGCTTCATATACGATATACTCCTTTCTTTTCGTTTAATTTTCCACAAGTTTATTCATAAGATATTTTCATATCGCCTGGTTGAATCCAGCCTTTTTTCCGAAGTAAAGTGACAATAAGCAAACTAATTATAGCCGGGATCATGATATGTAACATGAGCATACTCCAAAGAAGAGGCATGGAAAAGCCCATCGATTCGATTGTCATAATTTGTCCAACGAAGCCGCTTGTCCCCATACCAGCTCCAGAAGGATTATTCGTTAGCTCTAGCCATACAGTAGCAAGCGGCGCAACAACAGCTCCTGCTATTGTCGGTGGTAATAAAATAATTGGTTTTTTTACAATATTAGCGACTTGTAACATCGACGTTCCAATACCTTGCGCAATAAAGCCACCAAATCCATTATCCCGATAACTAGCCACCGCAAAACCAATCATTTGTGCGGAGCAGCCTACCGTAGCGGCACCTGCAGCTAGCCCATCCAAAGATAGCATAATAGCAATAGCCGCAGATGAAATCGGCGCTGTTAATGCTATTCCCATCAATACAGCTACTAAAATTCCCATGATAAATGGTTGCTGTTCTGTTGACCAGTTAATCATTTCGCCAAAGCCTTCCATCAAACTACTTATCCCAGGACCGATAAATTTACCCGTTGTAAAACCTACTACAATCGTTACTAATGGCGTAACAATGATATCCACACGTGTTTCTTGATATACTAATTTGCCAAGTTCTGTAGCGAATACCGCACTAATGTAACTTCCAGCTGGCCCACCTAGTTCTGCACCAAATGCACCAGCAAATAAAGCTGAAAATAGTACAAGTGGTGGGGCCTTTAACCCGTAAGCAATGGCGACACCGATAGCACCACCCATAATTTTTGTGTCCATTGCAAAACTTCCCATTTCCACAAAAACTTCCGCCAATGAAGGAGAAAACATGATGATGATCTGTTCACCAGCTGTCTTAATAATAAGTCCAATAATCAAGGATGAGAATAAACCTAACGCCATGTAACTTAAAGCGGTGATAAAATAAGCTTTCCCTGTAATATGGACACCTTTACGTTGTAAAAATTGCTGCATCGTTATTCCTCCTATCATCGTGAATCTACTCACATAAATTCGTGCCTAAAATTGATTTTAGTAAATGCTCCCTATACACCAATATGTCTGAAATATGGAATTTACATTATATCTTTATTGTTTCCCCCTTTTTCTAGTTCATCTTTGTGGATTGTATACCTTCCATCTTTCTATACGTTGTTGCCTACGAAGTATTACCCCTAATTTCACTCCACTGCCTCACCTATCGCCAGTCGTCTGTCGCCACAACCGTTACATTCTCTCCTCATTTACAGTATTATCATCTATTATTACGTTATTCGAGTAGTACTTCAAGCAGAATAACCCACACATTGTTCTCATATATTGTATTACTATCGTAAATGAAATTGTTTAGTTGCTTTTCTATACCTATTCGGCTACAATTTAACTGAAAATAATTATCAATTATATACATATAACAAGGGAGATGAAAGATATGGGGAATATTACGACAAACTCGCAGCTAGCGAAGCTTATCCGCGAACGCCGTGCTGTTAAAAAAGGGTATAATGATAAAGAAGTAACCAAAGAGAAGGTATTAGAAATACTGGAGGATGCGATTTGGGCGCCTACGCATGGGATGCGTCAACCATGGCGGTTTATTTTTGTAGAGAAAGATCAACTACCGGAGTTTGCAAAAAAAGTTGCTGCTACGTACCCACTGGAAAGACAACAAAACAGAGAAGATTATTTAAACGAGCCGAATGCCATTCTTGTTGTTGTTATGGATGAACCAGAATCGCAAAAAGAATGGGAAGAAAATTACGGTGCAGTTGCTTGTATGATTCAAAATTTCTGGCTACTCGCTTGGGAAAGAAAACTTGGCGCAGTATGGAAAACAAACCCACATATTCAAGATCCGAAAGTAAAAGAAATCTTACATGTTAAGCCAAATGAAAAAATTGTTAGCTTCCTTCATTTAGGATATTTTGATGAAGCACCAGCTCCTAAAGCCCGGATTAGCGTGGAGGATAAATTCTCGACTTACGAAGGATAGAGCAAAAGAGCCCTTCTCTTACCAATAACTTAGTAACATTAGTTTGGTGCATTATCAACACTTTTGGACAGCTATCGTTCCATTTCATGATAATGGCTTACACCATACAAACAAGCTAGGCTTGAAATTTGATCTGTTTCGGGCAGAACGTAAGTGTTGAAAATAGGCCATTAGAAAAACTTGGCTTGCCGCCAAGTCTCATAGCTGAAGCCTTCTTTTTCTTATACTATAATCAATAATAATTTTACACTTTCCTATAGTGTAAAAATAAAGAGGCATGAAATAGGATGTAGCATCCTCTTAAGATGAAATCATTGCAACTTAAGAGGAGCATCTACTTTATTATCATGCCTCTTTTCTTATACTTACATTAATCCCATACAGAACTTTTTAGTCCATGGTTTCGGTTGTGCCGATCCATTGCTAGTTCAATTAACGTAGTAATTAATTCTTGATAAGAAAGCCCACTTACTTCCCATAATTTTGGATACATACTTATTTTTGTAAATCCAGGTAACGTATTAATTTCATTTAAATAAATATCCCCAGCTTCTGTTAAAAAGAAGTCTACTCTTGCTAAACCTTCACACTCTAATGCTTTAAACGCTTGAATAGCAACATCTTGAACACGCTTCGTTGTCTCCTCAGACACATCTGCAGGGATCGCTAATTCTGCCCCTTTTTCGTCAATGTATTTTGATTCATACGAATAGAATTCGGTTTGTGGTAAAATTTCTCCTAGTAATGATGCTTTTGGTTCCTCATTTCCTAATACTGAACATTCTATCTCTCTACCAATAATGCACTCTTCGATAACAATTTTATGATCATAGCGAAATGCTTCTTGCACACCTTGATAGAACGCTTCTTCTGTCGTTACTTTGCTAATGCCAACAGATGAACCTTGATTAGCCGGTTTAATAAACATTGGATTTCCCAATGCTTCCACAGCTGTTTCGAAACTTATCTCATCTTGTTCATTTTTTCTAAATACAAGTCCTTTAGCAACGTTTATTCCAGCTCCTTGTAATAAACGCTTCGCAACGTCTTTATCCATACAAACAGAAGAAGCTAAAACGTCTGGTCCCACAAATGGAAGGTCTGCTAAACGAAGCATTCCTTGTATACTTCCATCCTCTCCCAATGTTCCATGCACAATTGGAAACACAACATCTAATTCTTCTAGCTTTGTTGCGTTAGAGGTATGGATAAATTGTCTCTCCTTATCTCCAGGAACAATCGCAACTGTATCATTCGATTTGTTTAATTGAATCAGCTTTGGATTATCCGCGTGGAGCAAATAAGAAGATGACTCATTTAATTGCCATTTCCCATCCTTATCAATCCCAATTAAAACAACCTCATACTTATCACGGTCTATCGCATCAACAATATTTTTAGCTGACTGAAGTGATACTTCATGCTCAGCAGATTTCCCGCCAAAAATAATTCCCACTTTTTTCTTTCTCATATTTGTCGTCCTTCCCTCATCATAATCGTTCAAAAAGGACAGGCTGATTTTTATGACAACATAAATGAATTGCCTGCAATTAAATAGAAAAATATAATAACCATGAAGGGTCACTGCCAACTATGTAAACACTTTCGAAACCTTTCACATTATCTGCAAATCTCCCACATTGGTGTATTTAAATTATACTCCTTTTTTGAACAACATATCTTTTAAACGTAAAACTATAGCATACCATTAAAATAGCACAAAATTAGCTTAATAATAAAGGGAAAAGTGATTTTTACACACTTTGGTAAATTTGAAGCTATCATACAGTAAGCGATTTATATATATTACTATAGAATAAAGTAGAAAGAGATAAATGGCGCTTCGCTCTCAACTATTCACATCGCTATACTACTCATTATTATACTACGTATCTTGTCATGGAATTAGCCTTTTAGCATACCTAGTATTGTTTCAAACTCCTTTTTACTATAATCAATTAACGCGTCCAGATTATTTTCTATATCTACTAATTCCGCTGTATCCATTGAATTATTACTGTAATCCGTTAAGCGATTCATATTCATAAACATATATGCCATGATCATTTGTAACGTATTATTTTCTAAGTATACAAAGCTACTATTAGGAGATGATGTGTCTTCCCTTAATGCTTCCAAGTGATTTTTAATCAATGAATAGATGGATTCCTTCCACAATTTTTCCATTTCTTCGTTATTCATGTCCCTTCTCCTCCTCCACTTTTCCACTAACACTGATTTGATTTACTGCGTGCATCCCTTCTTCTACTTCATCTCCATATGTAAACCCTTTTACACTACAGCTGTATGACATATTCGGCACCCATTTTAATTGAAAATTTTGAAAAGTTAAATTTTCTTGTGGATAAAGTATTTGCTGCTTACTTGGCTTTAACCAAAACTCTTGTTGATCACTTGCTTCATTAAATCTCAACCAAGCATTTGCGAGCTTCATTTTTTGTTGTGTTTGTTCATAAAAATACTTACCAGAAAAGTCGAACTGGCCTTCAGCGTTTAGCTTGATGCATATATATGGGTGGTGCAACGGTTTAAAACCCAAATTAGTTATGTGATAGGAACCAATAATCAGATTTTCTCCATCCGGTTGATGGTTCAAATTAACGGAATAAGTAAAGAAACTCACAATCTGTATGTGTTTTTTCTGAACCTCCTTCGCTACTGTCTTTAGTTCCTTTAAGTAGGCGTCATTGATTTCCTGCAAATCACGTAGTTTCTTTTGAATTGTTCTTATTTTTTCCATTTCCATTCCTCCTGTTTAACATGAAAATATTTCCGCGCATTTGCTTCCATATACAAGGTTTAAAAGGGCTAAAAAAGTGAGTAATTTCAAAGAATTGTTTCCCTGCATGTGATACGTTGACACTAACTATTCCTTGCATATTGAAAGCTTTTTTACGAGCGACGACTGCAAAGGAAACATTTACAATCTTCCACTTAGACATATTTAGCAATTCTAAATGTAAAAGCAAAAATAAAGAGAGGATATGTTCCTCTCTTTATAAATATGCCAACTCCTTAGTCAATACAACCATTATTCGGGAAAATAACTGGACATTGTGGTGGCATAGTTGGCGTAGGGCATGGCGTTACCGGAAGAACATCTCTTGGCTCACAGAAATCTGCTACGATTTCAAGAGTGACGTCAAATGTGGATTGAATGCTTTGGCATAAGCGAACAGTAAGCGTTACATCTAGTTCATTTGGATCAACTGAATCATCACAAGCCGCAGTACAAACAAAGCAATCTAAGTCTGTGTAAGCCACATCAATTTCTGTTCCTTCAGGTGCGCAAAGCACTACTTGTTCACAACGTGTAAAATATGCTTCACAGACCTCTACTGTTCCACTGCAAACTTCTGGTAATAAATCAACAAAAACTGTTACAACAAAGTTTTTACGAATATTAACCAGCTGTAACGTCACCTCTGTACCATCAATGACAAAATCCTGATCTACTCGATCCAAAATAACAATTGGCTCGGTATCACAAGGTGTAACTGTACATGTAACTGTATCTATATCAATATCAGCACATGTCAACTGTTCACCCGTATTTGGATTTGCTGGCAATTCCATATCCATTAAGTTCAGATCAAATGTGGCTTCATTCAGAATCCAGTCATATACCTTTTCTGTATTAATACATAGGAGCTCCTGACCCCCAGAAAAATTATTTGCCTGCATTATAGCAAACACCTCCGAATAAGATTAATTTCTTTCACTGTAGCCTATGAACAAATCCCCAAAACGGTATAGTAATTTAGCGGAGATTAAGACAAAAATCATGGAATTAGGTCTTCGTCTTATCAATAAGGCTTCTGGATTTTAGATTAAATCTAGAATATTGTGCATAAGATAAATATGTCAGAGCAATGATGTTCTGAAGTTAATAAATGCACTTTTGTCACAGATTGCTGTTTGATAAATAGTATATTAATGTGCTGTAAAAGGGTGAATGAAAATGCATCGATACGAGTTGTACAATGTTAACGATATTGACAAGTTAAAAAAAGAGCTCAATGCCTACAAGGAAACGATGAGAACTGTAACAGAGGGAAAATTAGTGGAAGATTATCTTAAAACAAAAGATGATTTTTATGATTTGAAGATGAAAATTTTTAAACTAAAAGGGGAAATGAAAGCGATGGAAAATAAATTTCAAGAAGAATTTCTGAAATATCAAATGGAGGAAGAGCATCTAGCTAACCAGCAAGTGTCTATCCTAAATACTTTAGAGCGATTAGATCAACAAACTGAAATAATTAAGCATCAATTAGAACAGGTATCATTTGCTGAGCTTTTCAAAAAAATTGATCAATTACTAAAAACGCATAATGAAAAATCGGAGGAGCAGATAAAAGAGCTTGAAAGTTTAAAAGAAGAGATTCTACAAATAAAGGAAATAATGAAAACGGAAGAGAGTACTACTTCTAAAAATAAACGTTCCACTCATAAGTCAGAATATAGGCAATTACAGAGCTTACTGCAATATCCCAACCAAGTTGAACAACAATCAATCAGCAAAAAAAAAAATAATCAAGTAAATAGACAACACTATAGCCGGACAAAGTCAAACCATGGAAATTCCTATAATCCCCATCATTATGACACAAAAAATTCTGGAACTATATCTATGAATAAAGCAAAGAAGACTTTTCTCAATTCCCAATATGAATTAAATAAAAATATTGTTACTCGTACAGCTACTCCCAAAAGCAAAACTCAAGTTGAAAACAAAGAAGAAAAGCTAGATACGGACAATACAACACCTACTTATGAGAATGCTAACCCTCACAGTGATGAATTAAAACTAGAAAATAATGTGGAGAAACAGGTACAGGATATAGAACTAGAAAATAGTGTGGAGAAACAGGTACAGGATATAGAACTAGAAAATAGTGTCGAGAAACAGACACCAAATGCATTAATAGGAAAAGTATTAGAGAGTAATACAGATTCTCCAAACAACGAATTAGAAAAAAATGAAAATAACACAGACTCTGGGAAACAAGCAGAAGATGCAGAGAGTAATATAAACTTTACTGAAAATCAGATAGAGGAAACAAACAGTAGTACAACATCAACTGAAAAACAAATAAAGGGTGCGGAGATGAAGCAACAATACTTTACTGAAAAACAAATAGATCAAACAGAAAATACTAACGCAATAAATGCTGATGAATCAGTTAAAAAGTCAGATTCCTTGACATCCTTCCTTTCCTTATTTAAGAGAGGATAAGATGAACACGTAGCAAATAATTATTCGTATATATCTATACACTCAGAAAAGCCGTACTACCTTATGAATCGTGCGATATATTAGTAGGATATCGAATAAACTTACAATCTGTTTGGCAATTAGGAACGAGCGCAATGCTATAGTAAGCATAAACTTGAGCATACGTTGACAAGAATTAAAAAATAAATCAAGAACTCTTTCTCTTTACCATTCTCACCCTTATACAGCACTTATCCCTTTCTACATTACCTATTGCCAACCACCCCACTAACCAATATAAAAATGGTCATTATTCCCTTTAAAGAAAATCACCCTTTAGTGAAAATGCTATCAAGTAAAAGCTCCAACTATGGAGAATGCCCTTTTCGCATAGAACCCGCATGTTAGCCCGACCACCATTCAATACAATACGTATAATACATTATAACCCCTAAGGAGTTGAAGAATATTGAAGAAAAAAAAATTGCTGAAAGCAGAAGCTAGCTATACTAAATTAAATACTTCCACAAAGCCTATTGTACTGGCATCATCGCCATCAGTGAAAAAAGGAATGTTCCGAAAAGGCGGCTGTTGCGGTAAAGCAAAATAATACAAAAGACCAATTTCATCCTCCGAATAGGTTCTTAGAGCGGTCTTAATTAAATTCTCTACCCTTGTTTGAAAAAGTTATGTCGTAAAAGGCTATCTTATTGAGTGCTAGTCATACCACATTGTATATAGATATCTTCATTCTTAACATTTATGCCTATATACACAAATTAACAATAACCCGCATTCCAATAAGAAGCCTTTTTATTTCACTATCATAATTATTCTTTTAAAGTAATCTATATCTATGGAATTTTCTTTGTGATACCAATTTATTTTAGAGGCAATTAGGGGTTTATTTCAGATATTCGCTCAGCTTTTTGGCAATAACAATAGCTATGTTTACAAAAAAGCACTTGTTACCTGTTCAATGAAAGAGATAATAAAAATTCAGCTTCTTCTTAAACGACTTAAATCTCCTGCCTTTATGTCAAATGCCCATTTCCTTTCTTTTCTTACTTAAAACTACTCTCTAAAGTATACAAATAGTTTAACCCCAAAGTTTCTGTATGTATACAATTCTTCTGGGATAGCCTTCCCTTTATTTCACATATCAGAAATATACAAACATTACACATACCTATTTTTAGGAAGTCTCTATACTAAAGCTTACTAAATAATCAATACGTCCAATCAGAAAACACCTTTAACTAATAGTATAATCATGAAAATAACATTTTATTTTCCAAAAAAGAGTTCACGAAAGGAGGGAGGATGTAATGTCCTCTAAAAAATATTACAAAAGTGTTGCGATGTCAGGAAACCAGGCAAAAAAATGCAAACCATACCCTAAGCGAAAATGTTTTAAAGATGACTGTTGTAAGCGCGAAACTTGTGAATGTAATTTTAAGAAGCCACAATTCAAGCCTGCAAAATTAACTAGTGATTGTGTTGTCGTTCATTCACTAGTAGGCTCAAAATCTGTTCAAAAGGTGGCAGAAACAACACTTCCCATTACTCTATTCCCAAATTTACTTGATATCGCTGATCTTGTTTCTGTAAATGTGGTGCCCAATTTAGATGAAATTACACAAAATGCCAGAATCATAAAAGATAAAGTAGTCAATATTGGATTAGTGCCAGCAACTATTTCTGTTACAATTGATGGTGTAGCTGCACCAGACGTTATAACAACAACTATCCCATTCCAAGCGCATACTGATTTCTTCGGTGCTTGTCCACAAGATATGCTACAGGAGACGCCACTTGAAGTAGAAGGAATCTTCACACAGCCAGGAGTAGAAGTTGTCAACGCAGCTGGAACCGGGCTTGTTGATGGTATCTTAGTTAAAATTGTATTACGTACCCAAATTACAGTTACTAGGCAAGTTATCAAAGATCAACAAGGTAATGTATGCGAAATTAATCCCAACCGCTGTGAAATAACAGATACTCCATCATTCACTTTCCCAACACCAAACGGTGGCTAATAATACACTGAGTCGGTGACACTTATAAAGTGTTACCGATTCATTTCTTAAAAAAAGTGACTTTACTTTAGAGCAACCTCGGTGCTAGCTCAAACAGCTTGGCTCATTTAAAATAACTATGGCTGGCTCTCATATCCGCAGGGATACTGAACTTTCCAAATACCGAAAAGCCTGCCCTTCATGCATACTCGCTTAATGGAAAATCCATATTATAATGAGAATAAAAATTCTTATCTGTCAAAAAAGTATTAAAAAAGGGTTGACTTTCAACATGAATTATCTTAATATTGTCATCAATAACTTAATCAATGTTAAAACAATGATGAAGAGTAGTAATCTAATTGAGCGCAAAAGAGAGCTGATGGATGGTGAGAATCAGTGTGTTTCATTAGATGAATGGACTTCGGAGTTTCCAAACCGAACCGTAATTGTAGTAGGCTTTGGCGAGTTAATCTCATCGTTATCTGAGAACTACATGAAGCTAAGTAAAGCTTCATGTAATAAAGTGAGTTGTATATATGCAACTAATAAAGGTGGTACCACGGTCCCTCGTCCTTTGTCGGATGAGGGGTTTTTTGTATTTATAAAGGATACGGTTGAAGAAATTAGCATTAAATAAACTCTGACAAAAAAGATAAATCGTTGCGTAAGAGAAGTAAGCATAGCAGAAGCATTGAAGAGAGCTAGCGGTGGTGGGATGCTAGCATGTGGAGTCTTGCTGAATGGACTTACAAGAGGTTTCCTGAAAAAACAGTAGGGAAACACGGAGTTCCGCCGTTATACGGATAGAATATCGGATAGGTGGGTCAGTTTACCGAATCCTCTCTCCTGTATTCGAAATAAAGATAAAAGGCTTATGCTTTTTAACAGAGGTGGCACCGCGGTTCCAATCGTCCTCTACAAACACCAATGATGTGTTTGTAGAGGATTTTTTATTTTACCCTTTAGGGCATTAAATGCTTATAGGAAAGGATGAAATTGCAATGGAAAAAGAAGCAGCATTTAAATTTATCAAACTTAATGCAGATACATTAACTCCTGTAGAATTATTTAAGCGATTAACAGGCAAGAAAAAATTCTTGTTAGAAAGCACCTTGCAGCACGAAAAGAAAGGAAAGTTTTCCTTTCTTGGTTGCGATCCTTATGAAGAGATTATTGGTTTTGGTAATACAACTAAGCATATTGATCTTGTCAATCATACAACTAAAACCATCCAACAAAACGCTTTAACTTATATGGAAAGGTATCTTCCCCACATATCCATTGATCTACCACTCCCCTTTTACGGTGGAGCAATTGGCTATGTTGGCTATGATACTATTCGAGCCAGCGAGCATATTGGAGAAGCGTTAACGAATGATGTAAACATGCCTGATATCCATCTTATGCTTTATAAAAATGTTCTCGTGTTCGATCACACAAGTGAAATCCTATATGTCATAGCAATTCAAGTGGGTGCGAAGCCCGAAAACTTAGAAAATCAACTGGCAAATTTGCAAAATCAAATTAATGATGCGAAATATACAAGTGCTTCACAAGAAGCACCTATTACCTTTTATCCTGAAATAACCAAAGAAGCCTTTCAGCAAAAAATTACAACAGCAAAAAAACATATCCAACAAGGTGACATATTCCAAGTTGTTTTATCTCAGCGTATGAAAGCAACCGTTAGGGGGGATACGTTCTCATTTTATCGTCAACTCCAAAAGGCGAATCCATCCCCATATATGTTTTATATCGATTTTGAACATTATCTTATTCTTGGGGCATCACCAGAAAGCTTAATTGAAACTCGTGGTAGGAGTATCATGACAAATCCAATTGCAGGAACGAAGCCTCGTGGGAAAAGCCCCCTTGAGGATGCGCAACAAATGGATGACCTGCTGAAGGATGAAAAAGAAATTGCTGAACATCGCATGCTCATTGATTTGAGTAGAAATGATCTAGGACGTATATGTGAAGTTGGAAGTATTAGCATTCCAACCTACATGACAATTGAAAAATACCAACACGTTATGCATATTGTCTCAGAAGTGCATGGAACACTTCGGAATGGATACAACTCATTTACTGCTTTAAAATCCTGCTTGCCTGCTGGGACTGTCACTGGAGCACCAAAGATTAGAGCGATGCAAATCATTAATCAGCTAGAAAAAACAAGAAGAGGCTTCTACGGTGGAGGCATTGGCTTTATCAACTACAACCATGACTTAACAATGGCGCTCGCAATTCGATCCATCATCGTTACCGGTAAACACGCTTATCTACAAACTGGAGCTGGCATTGTACATGATTCTGATCCAGAGAAGGAGTATATGGAAACATTGTTTAAAGCCAAATCCCTTATGGAGGTGTCTATAAATGATTGTGTTAATAGATAATTTTGATTCATTTACTTATAACATCTTCCAATATGTCTCTGAAGAAGGCTTTCATGTTCACGTTGTTAGAAATAACAACATTACACTTAATGAGATAAATATTCTTAATCCTGAAGCAATTATTATATCACCAGGACCTGGCCTCCCAGAACAAACAGGAGCCTGTCCAGAAATAGTTAAAAACTTTTATCAGAAAATTCCTATTTTAGGTGTATGCTTGGGTCACCAAATTATCGGTGAGGCATTGGGAGCTTCCCTTCAACCGTCTAACCAAATAATGCATGGTAAAACATCACTTATTACGCATAATGGATCTGGGATTTTTCAATACTTATCGCAACCACTTGAAGTCATGCGCTATCACTCATACGTTATTGAGGCGAATTCCCTCCCACAACAGCTTGAGCTAGTGGCAACATCGCTTGAAGACAATGAAGTTATGGCTATTCAGCACACTTTTTATCCAGTATACGGCGTGCAATTTCATCCTGAATCTATCGGTACAACTTCAGGAAACAGGATAATGCATAACTTTTTACAAAAAATTAGAAAGGAGACTTCATATGAGAAATTACCTTAAAAAATTACTCCAAGGTCATCATCTAAATTTTCATGAGATGAAGAATGTTACACTCTCCTGCATCAATAATTATACAACAGAATCCGAAATAGCAGCTTTACTAACTGCATTGCAAATAAAAGGAGAAACATCTGATGAAATAGCTGGCTTAGTAGAAGTAATTCGCTCTCGATCACTATATAATACTACAAATGTAAAAAATGTCATGGACAATTGTGGAACCGGAGGAGATATATCAGGGAGTTTTAATATTAGTACAACTTCTGCATTTGTAATTGCTGGTGCAGGTGTGCCAATTGCAAAGCATGGAAATCGTAGTATTTCAAGTAAAACTGGAAGTGCTGATGTCTTAGAAACACTTGGAGTTTCTCTATTTTTCACACCGGCACAGGTAGAAGAATCGTTAGATAAAAATAAGATTGTCTTTTTATTTGCTCCCCACGTGCATAACGCATTAAAGTCATTTTCCAAGGTTCGTAAAGACTTAGGACTACCAACCATTTTTAATATCATTGGTCCCTTAATCAATCCAGTTATGCTGCATTCACAGTTTATCGGTGTTTACCGTAAAGAAAAACTTGAAATCGTAGCTCAAACCTTGCATAAATTAGGGAGAAAGCGTGCTATCGTTGTCAATGGTGCTAATGGTATGGATGAAGCTTCCCTTTCAGGAGTAAACCATCTTATCCTGCTTGAAGATGGGAAACTAAAACCTTTCACTTTGCATCCAGAAGAAGTTGGATTACCCATGTATCCCAACGAAGAAATTCAGGGTGGTGACGCTAAGAAAAACGCTGCCATTATGAAAGACGTTTTGCAAGGGAATTCAAGCGCTTATTTAGATACTGTCCTTCTAAATGCAGGTCTGGGCCTTTACGCACATGGAACAGCATCTTCTATACAACAAGGAATGGAATTAGCGAATGAAAGTGTCCGTTCGGGAAAAGCACTAGCTTGCCTATTAAACTTGGTGGATTTTAGCAAGAAGTGCACAAGAGAGGTGATTTAAATGACTATTTTAGAAAAAATTATAGCACACAAGCAAATGGAGGTGGATAAGCTTTTGGAGGAAGCCAGGCTTTTTGATATGAGTAAACAACCGGTTCCTTTCAAAAATAGAGTGACTACTTCCAAAGAGGTACAGATTATTTCTGAAATCAAACGTTCCTCTCCTTCAAAAGGAGATATAAAAGCGGAGGTTCATCCAGTTACACTGGCTAAACAGTATGAGGCTTACGGTGCAGTAGCGATATCTGTACTCACCGACAACGTTTTTTTTAAGGGGTCGATGAAGGATTTGCAAGCTGTTGCAGAAGTGGTGCAAATACCTGTCTTATGCAAAGATTTTATCATTCATACCGTACAAATCGATCAAGCTAAAGCAGCTGGCGCCTCCATCATATTATTAATTGCTGCTGCATTATCCAAACAAAAATTACATGAATTATATCATTATGCTACCGAAAAAGGACTTGAGGTTATTTGTGAAGTACATCAAATGGAAGAATTAGAAGCCATATTAGAACTAGACCCTGCAATTATTGGAATTAATAACCGGAATTTAAAAACCTTTGAAGTAGATTTACAAACAACAGTTAAACTAGCATCTCATATTAAAAATAAAAACACTTTAATTATTAGTGAAAGTGGAATTAGTACCCGTTCTGATGCACTTTTAGCACGAGATGCTGGTGCAGAAGCACTACTTATAGGTGAAACATTAATGCGTTCGACTAACTTATTTGAAACTTATCATACATTAAAGGTTTCCAAGATAAGGAGGATGCACGATGCTCGTTAAAATATGTGGCATTCAATCCGTTGCTGCTGCTCGGGCAGCTGTCGAAGCAGGAGCAGACTTCATTGGCTTTGTGTTTGCCGAAAGCAAGCGATCGATCACTCCTAAAGCTGCTGCTACCATCGCAAACACCCTCCCCCCTTCAATAAAGAAGGTTGGCGTGTTTGTAAACGAAACTGTTGACATTATGAATACAATCGCTGCACATGTCCCACTTGACTATATCCAACTTCACGGTCAAGAAACCGCTGCTGTAGCTGCAAAACTAACATGTAAAATAATTAGAGCGTATCCGGTCGATGACGAAAATGTATCTTGTATTAAACCATTTCCTTGTAATTTCTACTTGTTAGATGGCCCAGTAGGAAAAAGACCTGGGGGTAACGGGATGACTTTTAATTGGAGTATACTCAATCATTTATCCATTCCAAAGGACAACATAATGATTGCTGGTGGACTAACACCTGAGAACGTTCATTCCGCTATAGAAGCCCTTCAACCATTCGCTGTTGATGTCTCAAGTGGAGTAGAAACAAACGGTAAGAAAGATTTTGAAAAGATAAATCAATTTATAGTTCATGCTAAACGAAAGGATGAATTTGATGCCAACCTACACAATGCCTGATGTAAATGGAAAGTTCGGTAAATTCGGAGGAAGATACGTTCCAGAAACACTTATGCCCGCTTTACTTGAGTTAGAGCAAGCTTATGAAGAAGCAATGAATGATCCAACATTTACAAAAGAATTAAATGATTATATGACCCAATATATTGGTAGAGAAACTCCATTATATTATGCAAGGAATCTCACGAAGCGGTTTGCAGGACCACACATATATCTAAAGCGTGAGGATTTAAACCATACAGGAGCACATAAAATAAATAATACGATCGGTCAAGCTTTGTTGACGTGCCGAATGGGCAAGAAAAAAGTTGTTGCAGAAACTGGTGCTGGACAACATGGAGTAGCTACTGCAACAGTTTGCTCCCTACTTGGTCTGAAATGTGTTGTATTTATGGGAGAAGCAGATATGCGCAGACAAAAACTTAATGTATTTAGGATGGAACTATTAGGTGCTGAAGTACGCAGTGTTAAAAATGGGAGTGGTACTTTAAAAGATGCAGTCAATGATGCCCTAAGGTATTGGGTGGCAAATGTTGAAGATACGCATTATATTCTTGGTTCTGTTGTGGGACCTCATCCATTCCCAAAAATTGTCCGCGATTTTCAATCTATTATTGGGAAGGAAACGAAGAACCAAATGCTTCAGAAGCACGGTTCATTACCAGATGCTATCGTTGCATGTATTGGTGGGGGAAGCAATGCCATGGGAATTTTTTATCCCTTTATAGAAGATAAGGATGTAAAGTTATATGGTGTAGAGGCAGGAGGAGTCGGGATAGATACCAACCAGCATGCATCTGTATTAGTAAGACCAAACCCTGGGATCCTGCATGGGACAATGACAAATTTACTGCAAGATGATCATGGACAAATTCAAGAAGCTTTTTCGATTTCCGCTGGTCTAGACTACCCTGGTGTTGGACCTGAGCATAGCCATTTAAATGATACAGGACGGGTAATATATGAATCAATTACTGACGATAAAGCTGTGTCTGCATTCCAAACATTATCTCAGACTGAAGGCATTATTCCAGCATTAGAAAGCGCGCATGCGATTGCTTTTGTAGAGAAACTAGCTAAACGAATGACCCCCGCGCAAACGCTTGTAGTTTGTCTTTCAGGCCGCGGTGATAAAGATGTCGAACAAATAAAACAAATATTGGAGGAGAAATAATATGGGGAAAGAAAAATTAACCAATCACCTTCACCAACTACAAAACGAAAGTAAAAATCTTTTTGTTCCCTATATTATGGCTGGCGATGGTGGATTGGATAAATTAGAGGAAAATATCCAACTTTTGCAAAATTGCGGTGTCGCTGCTATAGAAATAGGTGTTCCATTTTCTGATCCCGTTGCAGATGGGCCAACAATACAAAACGCTGGTAAGCGTTCACTTGAAAATGGCACGACATTGACAGCAGTATTACAAAAGTTAGAATTATTTAAAGCTAAGCGTACAGTACCAATCATTGTTATGACCTATATAAACCTTATATATAAGTATGGCGTGAGCCGTTTTGCTAAATCCTGTGTGCAAGCTGGAATAGATGGTTTAATTATTCCAGACCTCCCCATCGAAGAGGAAAAAATGGTAACAGACGTATTAAATCAGCAATCCATAGCACTTATAAGACTTGTTGCTTTAACAAGCTCAAAGGATAGAATTAAAATGTTAGCCAATCGCTCTGACGGATTTCTTTACGCTGTCACTGTTACTGGGACAACTGGGGAAAGAACAACTTACGAAAAAAAAGTAAAAACATATCTTTACCAATTAAAACAGCAAAGCCCTGTTCCTGTTCTAGCTGGATTTGGTATATCCACAAGTGAACAGGCTATAGAACTAGCTTCATATTGCGATGGTGTTATCGTTGGAAGTAAAATCGTAGATCTTTTTCATCAAGGAAAAACAGCAGAAATTAAACAACTCATACAAACAAGTATTTAAAAAAAGAGTTGTACCCCAAACAAACTAGATTAGTAGCACAAATCCATAGTTATGGATCTGTGCTACTCTTTTTTACAATACCTAGATTGTAAAATTAAGCGAGACACCAAAAAAGACATGTCATGATATACTCAACGAATAACCAACCAAAGTTAAGGAGAGTGTATCTGACATGTCCTACACCCATCTTACCAAAACAGAACTG
>NZ_JABXHF010000074.1:0-18919 GCF_013393565.1 Virgibacillus sp. | reverse complement strand
AGCTCCAATCAGAATAAAGAAAATATAAGCTGTTAATTTTACAGATTCGTGAAAAGCCAGTTTTAGACGGTGCCAATTCATTTTTCTAGAAAGCAAGGAAAAAAACAAAGCACTGATAGCTCCTACTCCAGCAGCTTCTGTGGGGGTGAATATTCCTAAGTATATTCCTCCAATACTAATCAAAAAAAGCGCTGCAAAGGGCCACATGCGTATTAGCGTGGTCATTTTTTCCGTTGTTAAAGCGCTTCCTTCTTCTCTAGCAGGGGCTAACGTAGGGTCTCTACGCACAAGAAAAACTACAATCAATATAAATAGGAGCAATTGAATCATTCCTGGAATAATACCAGCAATAAGCAGTTCTCCACTAGGTTCTCTCGTTTGAATGCCGTATAAAATCAAAATCACACTTGGAGGAATAAGAATGCCTAAAGTTCCTCCTGCTGCCACACATGCTGTAGACAAGCTTGGCTTATAACGATATTTTTCCATTTCAGGTAAAGTGATTTTCGATACGGTAGCAGTTGTAGCATTTAAAGAGCCTGATATGGCTGAAAAAATAGCTGCAGAACAAATTGTTGCCATGGCTAAGCCACCTTTCCAATGACCAATCCAGCTATCGACAGCTTTGTATAAATCTTTCCCCATGCCTGTATAAGAAAGAATCATACCCATCAAGATAAATAATGGAATAACGCTTAAAGAGTATGAACTTGCTGTATCAAAAGGCGTTCTACCTAATTGAGAAAACGCCACATCCCAACCACGAATAAGTGTTGTTCCGCTTAGAGCAATTATAATTAAAGCGATGCCTACAGGTATTTTTAATAACAACAGGACAACTAATCCAATAATTCCTATCATTCCTATCATTTCAGGAGTCATTTATGAACACCCCCTTATGCATATAACGTATAGCGTGTAGCAGGGCTGATAATGCGAATAAACTTAATCCAATAACAGCTACCCAAGCAATAGGATAAAGAGGAATAGTAAGATCTCCGGTGGTTGTATTGGCATTGTATAGACGAATTGCGTATTCGCTAGTACTCCATCCTATTAAAACCATTAAAATAAAGGTGAGGATATGAATGATGGCATGTAAAACCAATTGCATTCGCTTTGGAAACCGTTCGAAAACAAAGTCTATGGAAATATGTTCTTCTTTTACATGTGTATAAGCAATGCTTAAAAATATCACCATTGATAAACCAAGTTCCGTAAAATCAACGGTACCTAATATAGGTTTATTCCACATCCACCTTGATAAAACATCTATGGTAATACATATAGCCATCATAAACAAAATACATTGAGCTAGCCTATGAGAGAATCTTGCAAGTTGTTCTATCCATCTTTTCAATTGTACATCACCTCTTTTAACGTAACTCTTCTTTAAGTTCTAAAGCTCGACGGTAAATTTCCCTGCCTGGATATCCTTCTTTTTCCATTTCTTCTATCCATGTCTCAAATACAGGTTTTAAGGCTGCGTTCCATTCACCTATTTGATTTTTATCTACCTCATACACTTTCGCACCGCTCTCTTCCGCTAGATTTCTCCCTTTTCTCCCATCTTGATCAAAAACTTGGCCGCTTTTTATCGCTGCTTCTAAACCAGTGGATTCGTGTATCATTGATTTTTCCGATTTTGAAAACTGTTCATACTTGTGTTTGTTCATGACAGCAAAAAAAGGCGTTGTTGAAAAGTTTCCTATAGTAATATAGTTTGTTACTTCATGAAGGTTGTAATTATATAAAGCTTCTAACGGAATCATTGCTCCATCAATGACGCCTCGCTCCATAGATTCATACACATCTCCCATTGGCATAGATACAGGGACGGCACCTAGCGCTTCTAATATTTCATTTGCTAATGGAGAAGGTGATCGAATACGTAACCCCTTTACATCCTCTGGAGATTTTATTCGTTTTGTTTTCGTCACTAACTGAGCAGGATCTGCGGTGAATAAAAATAATGGAACGCTATCATCATGTTGCTTTTGAATACTAGGAAATTCATTAAATAAATGTTCTATTATTTTTGACCCGTGTACTGCTGACTCTGCAAAAAATGGTAATTCCAGTATAGAAACTAAAGGAAATCTTCCAGGTGAATAGCCATGAACGCTTAAGGCAATGTCTGCCTCTCCAGTGACGGCCATATCATACTGTGATCCTGCATTCCCTAATGCATTAGAAGGATATAAATCATATGTAATCGAATTATTCGATTCCTCTGTCCATTCATCGCCAATTCCTTTCAGAATATCCGTTTGAATGGGGTGGCTCCCAGGTAAAAAATGTGAAATAATCAAATGGTGATCCGATTCGGTTAAAGCTATTCCTTGAGAACAAGCCGATAGAATAAATAACCATACAAATCCTATAAGCAGATAGTGATTTCGCAACATCCTATCACCTCAAATTAAAATTACTAAGCAAATAAGATCGTTCAAAACAAAGTTCGGTGTGCCGCGTTGCAAATGCAACAAATCAACTAAAGATTATGGACAAATTTCTGCTAAACCCGTCCACGTCTTGTGGTGGGTTTAGCAGAAAGCAAACAAATTATTTTTCTTGTATATAGCGATGATGAATATTGTTTAATTTGTAGGTTGGAAGAGTAAATTCATATAATTCTAGGGAAATGGCTAAATACTTTTCGTTATATAAAGAAGCTAAATAGTTTGTCATCACCGTAAACAAGTCATTGCATAATAATTTTTTTTCCTCATCTGTCCTCCCTTTTCCAAGTTTTAAAGTTGCATGAACAAACGCATCATCCTCTGTACCATCTGCGATAAGATATTCTTCTAATGCAATTGCTCTAGAACGAAGTCCACCTATGGGGATTAACTCGCGATGGCATAATAACACCTGATGAACCTGTTTCAATAAATCAGGGATATTTATTTCCTTTCGAATATTGGCAGTATATTCGATGATTAAATGAGGCATGCAACTTCCTCCCTACTCGTTTTTAAAGTTTGTTAACGCTTCTTCACTTACAATCGTATTCATTAAACGCCCAATCCCTTCAATTTCCGTGATAACCTCATCTCCCACTACCGTATCAATGGACCCTTTTGGTGTACCTGTTAAGATAATATCTCCTGGATATAACGTCATAAAACTACTCAAATATTCAATGAGTTCTTGTATGCTTAGAAGCATATCTCCTGTACAACCTTGTTGTGTTTGTTTTCCATTAACAAACGTTCGTAAAGTTAAGTTCATCGGATCCTTTACGTCTTCTTTGTCAACAAGCCAAGGACCAATCGGTGTTGCAGCATCACGGTTTTTCACACGTAGGTTTGGGCGATAATAATTTTCTAAGTAATCTCGAAAGGCATAATCATTTGCTACAGTATAGCCTCTTACATAGTCATAAGCCTCTTCCTGCTTTATATTCTTTCCTTGTCTACCTATTACTACTGCTAATTCACATTCATAATGCATAAACGTCACATCATTTGGGCGAACAGTCTTTCCATTATGACCAATTAAAGTGTTTGGGCCTTTAAAAAAGACTAGCGGTTCCTTTTGAACTGCTGAAAATGATAGTTCTTTCGCATGATCCGCATAATTTAAGCCTAATGTAAAAATTGTATTCGGTTGTACAGGAGGTAACCAAACTACTTCATTTTCCTTGACTAGCTGACCATCAAGTAGTTGAATATCATTCTCTGTCACAATGGCTTCTTGTATACTTCCTTCAAATGCTACCCGTGCATACTTCATATTCTTCCTCCTGCTGGTAGTGATTCCGTTACTATTGTATTTTCAAGTGTACCTACCTTTTCAATTTCTATTTGTACACCATCATTCGCTTTTACCCGTGGAGGTTTCTCAGGTATACCTACTAATAATACATCTCCTTTTGCAAGTGTCATAAACTCAGTTACATCACAAAGCAATTTTTCTACGGATCGAATCAATTGATTTGTATTACTACGCTGTTTAACTACTCCATTAACGAGAACACGAACCTCTAAGTTATTAGGATTACCTACTGCGGTTTTATCCATAATCCATGGCCCAATTGGACAAAAGCCATCTCGTGCTGTTTCCTTTACCGCTGGACGATAAACACTATCATGCGGAATGCTAACATCATTGGCAATCGTATATCCTTTAATATAATCTAACGCGTTAGCTTCCGTTACTTTCTTTGCCGTTTTTGCAATCACAATCCCTAATGCAGCACCTATTTCCACCGCGCTTTCAGGGCAAGGTATAGAAGATGCTGTTGCAGCAAATGTATTCATCGGTTTTATATAGAGAATGGGTGCCTTAGGTGGCTTTTCATAGGGTGCTTCATTCATAGCTGGCTTTAATTGCTCATATGCACCATGGTAGTTTAATAATGTCCCGTATACAGTTCCATTAATAGGAATTTCAAATGGTACTTGATCTGCTTTATAGGTGGTATTCCCTATCATAATCGTTTGCTTCCTTAAATCCACTCTTCCTTCTTGTAAAGGCCCTACTCCTGACAACTTCATATAAATTGTCTGCACTATTTTCACCCTTCCTCACTCGTTGCATTAAAATGACATCATAACGTAAGCAGGATTCGAAAAAAGTTGTTATTTTCAAATATATTTAAGATGAAGAAGCCTACGTTTGCTGCAACACCTTTCCATAGTCCATTAAGGTTTCATATATTTCGTTCTGTAATTTCTCAGAGGGAACATCCATTGGCAAACGTAATACTGGTTCAATTTTCCCCATCATGCCAAGCGCTGCTTTAACGGGAGCAGGATTCGTATCTTTAAATAAAACATCATTTAACTTCATTAGTTCAAAGTGCAAATTCTGCGCCTGTTCAACATCCCCCTCAGCCCAGGCATTATGCATATCAGCTACTTTTTTCGGCTCGACATTCGACGTTGCACTAATTGATCCTGCTCCACCAATTGCAAGCATAGGATAACAAAGCAGTTCAATACCTGAAAACAGCATAAAATCTCTTCCACAATGAAGCAATACACGATTTACATGCTCAAAATCTTTATTCGATTCCTTAACACCAATAATATTAGGACATTCTTCCCTTAATCTAGCTAATGTTTCCACTTCCATATTGACAGCTGTCCGACCTGGTATATTATAGACAATAATCGGTATGTCTACTGCATCAGCTACGGTTTTAAAATGCTTAAATAAAGCGTGCTGATTTGGTTTATTATAGTACGGAACAATGACCATAGCAGCATCTGCACCAATCTCTTGAGCTTTTTTCGTTAGGTACATCGTTTCTTCATGATTCGTAGAACCTGTTCCAGGAGCGAATGGCACTCTTCCACGAATGGCTTTGTGAGCGTTTTCCATTACGTAAACACGTTCTTCTAAAGTAAGCGAGCTTGGCTCTCCCGAAGTTCCCGTAACAGAAATAGCATGTGTTCCATTTTGAAGTTGATAGTCAATTAATTCTGTTTGTTTTTCATAATCTACTTCATAATTTGCTTTAAAAGGCGTAATTAACGGGGTAACAGACCCTCGTAATCGTTGCTTTATATTCTCATAGTTTTTAACCAAATGAATCATCCTTTCCTATTGTTTTCGCATCTAGTCAAAATGAATAACATACATCTTTTATAAATAATCACCACAGATGGTAAGCGTATGACCTAAACCTTTACATAATTAGGGAGCTACCATCTAACATCTGATTACAATACGCTTGTATTAGGATGCTTACAGCTTCTCCCCTTACATGGAGAATAAACAAAAAGAATCAAGACGAAATGAAATGAGATGAGATGCTGATGAAATTCTTGCACACTTTTTTCATGCTACATGATAAATTGCGGCTTACTTTTTTTCAGTTTAGGCTGCTGTAATGCTATTTTTTGACCGGTTTGTATATCTAAAACGTCTGAAGCTTCATCAAACCAGCTATCTGGAGCTTCATGTCCCCAAAAGGTTTGCCGCATTGGATCATCCAAATCCCATTTTATAGGTTTGAAATCAGGGTCACTCGTTAAATAATCACCATTATATAATTCGATTCGGTGTCCATCTGGGTCTCTCACGTATAGGAAAAAAGCGTTCGAAAGCCCATGGCGACCAGGTCCTCTTTCTATATTGGTGCTATATCCTGACGCTGCTAGCACATCACATCCATCAATGAGGCTCATAGGATCTTTTAACCAAAATCCAATATGGTGTAAACGAGGGCCTACTCCATTCATAAATGCAACATCATGAACAGATGGCTTACGATGAAGCCATGCTGCCCATATTTTTTGATGCTCCCCTACTGTGTATTCTGAACAGGCAAAATCTAGTTTGTGCAAATAATAGTGGTAAGCTGTTTCGACATCGCGCACCATACAGTTAAAATGATCAATTCGTTGAACTTTTGCACCAGTGTGCAAATCATACCGTTGTAAGAGTCGCTCCACTGTCTCCATTTCTGCATAAAATTCTATTGGAATACCTGTTATATCCTGCACACGAATTGTTTGACCAACAGCAGGCTGTTCTCCTGCTTTGATCCGCTTTACTTCTCTTCCTTGACGCCTAAAAAAACTTTCAAGTTCATCTATATCTTTTTCTGAGGTCACTTTGTAACTAATTACTTCCACAGCTGGCTCTTGTTTCTGTTTTAACCATAAGCTATGATGATTATGCTCTTCTAAACCACGAAGAAACAAATTTCCATTATCAGTATCCGTGACGACAAATCCAAGTTTTTCGTAAAATAAACGCGACTTTTCTATATCGGTAACATGTAAGACAGCACGACCGGCACGTATAATATTAAAATTCACCTTCATCAAGCCTCCTTTATTTACCAAATTGCGGAATATAGTGATCCTTCAATGCAACATGAATAATCTGCGTTTCTGTATAAAAATCAAAAGCGTAATGTCCACCTTCACGCCCTATACCACTATGCTTTGATCCTCCAAATGGTGTCCTTAAATCCCTTACATTTTGAGCATTAACCCATAACATTCCTGAATCAATGGCTTGAGCAACCCGATGCCCACGCTGTATATCCTTTGTCCACACATAACCTGCAAGCCCGTAGCGAACATCATTAGCTAAATGAATTACTTCCGCTTCATCCGTGAATGTCATCGCTGCTATGACGGGGCCAAAAATTTCTTCCTGAACGATACGCATATTATTTTTCGCATGGAGAATTAAAGTCGGTGGAACATAGTTTCCCTCACTATTCCTTGGTGCATGACCACTTATTACTTCACAACCTTCTTCTTTTGCTAAATCCAAATAGCTCCGCACATTTTCATAATGTTCTTTATGAATTAACGGTCCTACTTGTGTATTTTCATTAAGCGGATCTCCAACTTTTATATTGAAAATTCGTTCTTTTAACTGTTCAATAAATGTGGAAGCAATACTTTCATGTACATAGAGACGTGAATTAGCTGTACAACGCTCCCCATTGAAAGAGAAAATTCCCCATGTACAAGCATCTAACGCTCTTTCTACATCTGCATCTTCAAACACTATAATCGGTGACTTGCCACCAAGTTCCATCGAAAAACGCTTCAAGCTATCCGCTCCATTTTTCATAATTTCTGAACCTGTTGTTGTTTCTCCAGTGAATGAGATTAAAGGCACATCAGGGTGTGACACCAGTGCTGCTCCAGCTGTTTCTCCATAACCATGAACAACATTAAACACACCATCTGGCAACCCTACTTTATCTATAATTTCCGCTAAACGATTCGCTGTTAACGGTGACCATTCTGCTGGCTTTAACACGACAGTATTTCCAGTAGCAAGTGCAGGTGCAAGCTTCCAAGTTTCTAACATAAATGGTGCATTCCAAGGTGTAATTAAACCAGCTACTCCAACAGGCTTATGAATGGTGTAATTTAAAAATTCATCGTCTACTTGATATGCTTCTCCAACCATCCTTGTTGCAACCATCTCTGCATAAAAACGGAAATTATATGCTGCTCTACTTACCATTTTCTTTGTCTGACTTATTGGCAACCCCGTATCAAATGACTCGAGTGGCGCAATTTCGTCAATATGTTCATCGATGACATCGGCAATTTTATAAATATAAGCCAGCCTTTCCTTTATTTTTAATTGTCCCCACTCACCGTAAAATGCTTTTTTAGCAGCATCCACAGCTAGATCTATATCCGCTTTATTCCCTGACGCTACTCGATTGATTGTTTGATTGGTAAATGGACTAATATTTTCAAAGACTTCCTCCTGAACTGTAGTAACAAATTTTCCATTAATATAATGCGGAACATCCTTTACTTGTTGCTTCATTTCTAAATGTTGTTCTGTTATTTGATTTTCCATGCTTATCCGCCCCTTTGTAAACATTCTGAATATAATATATCTGTACTATATGATTTTTACTACAGATTAATTTACGTATTCTGCAGGCTCATATTTTCCATACTGTCCCTTATAAAAAGTTAACGGGCTGCCTTGATTAGACTCCATTGCTATTACTTTACCAATAAAAAGGGTATGATCCCCTACTTCAAAAGCCTGCTCCACTTCACAAACAACGGAAACAAGCGCATCTTGAATAATTGGGACAGAATGAAAGATTTCAAATGGTATTTCCTCGCATCTTTTAGCTTGATTGGCAAAATGCATGGATATATCTTGTTGCGTATCTGCTAGGACATTAACTGCAAACTTATTAGATTTATGCAGTTTTGTTAACATGTTCGCTCGATTATCTATCGATACTGTAATTAATTTCGGTTCTAAGGAAACGGACATAAATGCGTTTGCTGTCATACCATGGATCTCTTCTCCTATTTTAGTTGTAATTACAGTAACTCCGGTTGCAAAGCGCCCCATTGCATTTCGGAAAGCTCTACTATCCATAAGATTTAACCTCCTTTATGTTATTGAAGCTTTCTTTTCCCTTACTTTAAATTTCTAATTTATTTATTTTTTGACTACTTTAGAAAAACTTGGCTTGTCGCCAAGTCTTATGGCGAATGGCGTAGTTTTTCTTATACTATAAACCTATAGACTTTTATGCTTTCCTATAGTGTAAAAAATCACTCACTTGCGCTTTATAAGTTTGTTTATCATACTTATCAAAATAAGCCATTCCCATCTTAATTGGGTCACCAAAGAAATAATATTCATAATGGGTCTGCCTGCTTCCAAACGCGCTCATTGTTAAGTCCCACGCTAAGCGAAAGATCTGTACACGCTCATATCCTTGCACATTTTTCCCTTGCATCGCACGGTGAAGAATAGGTCCAATCTCCTCATTTTCAAAGTCAGCCTGTGTTGGTATCCCCATCATTCCAGATGCTCCCAAAATTCGAATGATTTCTGCCATCCGTGGATATACACGTGGGAACCAATTTCTAGCTGCATCGAGCGCCGCAAAGTCCGGTGTCATCATTCCCCATTTATCGAGCTTAGCATTATGTTCTGCACGGAATAAATGTGACTTCATCGTTTCTAATGTAAGGATAATTTCTGTCCCTTTATCTTTCACGTGCTGAAAGCCATCAATACCGATAGAATCCATTAATGTCAGCACAACACCAAGTAAAAATTCTGTTTTTGCAATATCTTTTATGACTACTTGATGCGTCATATGAACGACAGCATTCGTTTCACCAAATGCACGATTACAAATGGATGAATTCTCCAGCACAAAGATACGATCCCATGGTACTAATACATGATCAAAAGCAACGATTGTATCCCCTTCTTCAAACTGTTGGCTTAACGGGTGATCGTATGAATTATCACTATAGACAAAAGCTTCACGGCTTAAATATTTTAGACCTGGCGTATTATTTGGGATTGCAAAGGCTAAGGAGTAAGGGTCATCCAACTCACCTGATTTTTTAACTGTTGAAGGAAAAACTAAAATCTCATCCGTGATCGCTCCTTGTGTTGCTAACAAACGAATACCATCAACAACGACTCCATCATCGTTTTTCTCTACAACATGTAATGCTACATTTGCGTCCTTTTGCTTTGCTTGTATTTTTGCCCGGTTAACTTGAGGATGAATTAGTGTATGCGTCAAACTAATATCATTTTCCCGAGCAAACGCTGCATAATTTCTAGCGTTTTCAGCAAACATCGGATCTCCTTCAGCATAAAATTCACTTGCCTGCCCCATTGCCATGACATCCGCATTTAAATAGTCAGGTGACCTTCCCATTAACCCCTTTGTAAAACTTTGCCACTCCATAATGGCCTCTCTACGCTCCATTAATTCATCTATCGTTGTCGGCACCATAAATGTTTTACTTACTTGATCACCTGTTGTTGGTGATGTATAGAGCATTTTCTCTGGCTTTTCATATTGGAGATCATATAGCTTTGCCATAGTTTGAGTGACATTTTTAAAGAGACGATGCTCTGTTACATCTTGAACCCTTTCTCCCTGGATATACACATTATTATTTGCTTCCTTTAAACGTTGAATATACTGTTGTCCTGTTTTAGCTGGCATAGTTTTCCTCCTTTAATAATAAGCGCTTACATTTTTGTCTGCTACATATTTCTGAATAATTCTTTTAATTAGAATAATAGCATTATTTCTGCTATATTCATATTATCTATTTCATTAACAAACTATATAAAATTTATATACCAAAGCTTCATAAGACATACATGATCTTCTGTATTTAAAAGCTAGGTTCTTAATCGAAGCACAATCTTGGCGCTTTTTTACGAGTGAGGAGGGTCAAGCATGTAAACAATTTTGAGTAGCAAAACAAATAAAATGGTAAAAATAATGGGCGAATAATAACGCCTAAATATATTATACAAGGAGTGCTAAAATTGGATTTAAGACAATTAAGGTATTTTCAAACAATTGCAAAAGAAGGACAAATCACGCGTGCAGCGAAAAAATTGCATATAGCTCAGCCACCCTTAAGTCAAAGCTTAAAAGCTTTAGAAACCGAATTAGGCGTCAAATTAATGGAGCGTAATGGCAGGAAAATGGAATTAACAGAGGCAGGTAATATTTTATACCAAAAAACAATTCACCTGTTTGAGTATGTGGAAGATACCTGCATAGAGGTAAAAGATACAGCAGCAGGTATAAAAGGAATACTATCCATTGGTTGTGTAAAAACATGCTTTCCGCAAATACCAAAAAAGCTTAAATATTTTCATAGGAAATATCCGAATGTTCATTTTCAGCTCAAAGAAGGTGATTCTTACTTGCTTGCAGAAGAACTGATCCAGCGATCCATTGATCTAGCAATTGTTCGCTTACCTCTTGATATGAGCCTTTTTGCTAAACAGTCTCTTCCTAGTGAAAACTACATAGCTGTCATACCGGAAAGTTGGTCTACTACTTCAACCGCCAAAACCATTACAATGAAAAAATTAAGTGAGTTGCCATTACTACTATTACACCGTATCCACGGACAAGGACAATATGAGTTAATTCTTGAACAATTTGAAAACCACCGTTTATCACCAAAAATTATTTGTGAGTGTCCAGATGTGGACATGATCTTGCAATTAGTAAGTGAACAGGTAGGAGCAACTATCATTCCAGAATTGACGCTACAAAATCATCCATTACGTGGTTTGAAACAACTACCTATTAAAGATCATTCCTTCCCTTCTTACTCAGCGATCATTTGGCTAAAAAATCGCTACTTACCAAAAAGCGCCAAACGTTTTATTGAACTATTTACAGGTGATAAATGAAATGAGGAAGAACTATGAACGGGCTTTATACATTAATTTCCCTGGAAGTTTTAACATCATAAAAAATACAAAAACGGAAAAAACAAAACAAATAATGGCAACCAAATGTAATGTTTCATGGCTCACTTGATCATTTAGCGTTACACCTAGCAAACTAGAGGATAAGATTGCTCCCATATATCTGCTCGTTTGAAATAAACCAGAAGCTTGGCCTGTATTCTCAGGCCTTACATTTTCATATAGCGCTGTCTGCATCGATATATTGTTAAAGCCATTACTAGCGCCTAAAACACTCATAATCATAAGTAGCCAACCAATGGGGGAGCTTTCATGATACGTTAACAATAAACCGGTTCCAATGACGAGTAAACCAATTCCAATTAAAGCAGGTAATTTCGAACCTACCTTATCAATTAAGCTTCCTGCTAATGGTGCAATGATAACGCCAAACCCTGCAAGTGCAAGCATCAAAACGCCCGTTTTTGCTTCGTTATACGCTAGAGCTTGCTGCATAAAAATAGGAAAACCAAAAAAATAACAATAATATATCAGGTTGATGCCCGTAAATTGCACATACACTAACGTTTCTTTTGTATTTTTTCTTAAACTATTTACATCCATAAATGGGGCATTGTGCTTAGCCTCAAAACGGTAAAACAGCACAGCAGTTGCAATACAAATAAATAGTGTCCACCAACGGATATCCCCTTCCTCCAACGAAAGCAAAAACAAAATAAAGCATGTTATTGATAAAATAAACAAACAAATCCCTAACAGGTCTATCTGTTTTATCACTAATTTTTTATTCGTCGCAGGTAAAATAAACATAGCTAATATAAATGACACGATAATAAATGGAAAGTTGATAAAGAAAATAGCTTGCCAATCCCAAGAATGAATGAAAAAACCGCCAATAGAAGGACCAAAAGCTGCCGATGTAGAAGCGAAGATTGATAAAATCGCCAGCGCCCGCCCTTGTCCTTCTGTAATATGCGTTCGTATCATGCTCATCCCACTCGGGAATAAAGTTGAGCTACCAATCGCCTGCAATGCACGACAAGCTAATAAAATTGGAAAATTAGGAGAAAACGGGGCCAGTAAGGATGCAAAAGCTACAAGCGTCAACCCTGTTAAAAATAATCGTTTAGCTCCAAACATATCACTTAATTTTCCCATTACTGGCTGTCCAGCTGCGCTTGCTAAATAAAAAATAGAAATTAACCATGATGCATGGATAAATGTTAAAGCAAAATCCGCCTGCATACGTGTAACCGCAACAGATATCATCGATGAATTTAACGGGTTCAGTAATGTTCCTAATCCAATTGTAATAATAAACAGCCAACGCTTTTTGTTTAATTTCTTCATCAAACCACCAATTCATATGTATAAAGCCTTCTAACTATGAGAATTCAGAAGTAGTCTTTGGCTCTATTTTTAATACTGGAAAAAGGTGCCGTATGCGTCCCACTTCAAGAACTAAAAAATAACAGCACCTACATCCCCTTTTTCGTAAGAGGCATTTTTAGATCATACCCTTAGGTACTAATAATCAGTGTAGGGATAAAAGAACTCACTGATTGAAGATTCATGCGTGAATTTTACCTTAAACGTAACTTATTCCATTTCTCTAAGTTGCGTTTGCAAATCATGTAAGGATTTTTCCAACTTTTCCATCATCACTTCCATGCCTTGTTTAAGCGGCAAATCTTCAGGCATATAGATAGGTTGTCCAAAAATAATTTTAGGCTTTACTCGTTTGAAAAGATCAGTAAAATTATTGGGACCTTGATAAGCCACTGGTAAAATCGGCGCTTTCGCATACCCAGCCATTGTAACCGCTCCTCTTTTTAATGGTACTTCTTCACTTGTTCTTGTACCACTTGGAAATACACCGACGATTTCACCGTTTTTCAATAGTTTTCTTGGGGTTTTTATTGCACTTGGTCCTGGGTTTTCCCGATCAACAGGAAACGCATGCAACTGTTCCATTAGCCATTTCAAAAATGTCGACTGAAACAACTCTTTCTTAGCCATATAATGAATTTGTTTAGGTAACATACTAACGCCCAGCCATAAAATATCCACCCACCCTGAATGGGTACAAGCGATAACAAAACCACCTGATATTTCCGTATTTTCCTTTTGATAAACCTTTATTCTGCCAAACAAACTGAGAATTATTTTTAATGCATAAGTGCAAAAATTGTACATGAAAGTTGCCTCCTTCTTACTATTGATAGTATGCGTTTATTTTAACACATAGTTTTAATATCTGGTACTAATTTTTTCTTTCTTCACTCTACTAGCATACACATACTTACATCATCCATTCGCATAAGTCCCTTTCTTCTCTCCTAGTTTATCGTGCAAAACTATATAGAGAGATTTCACTTATAGACAAGTCTTTCTGGTGATGGTACGCCGTCAAGCCTAAATATTTCATACTTTTCTATAGCTTAAAAAAGGAGGCGTAATTTTCGTGCTTCCCTTATTACATATTACATGCCCATCTTTTGTAGAAGATATATACGTAAATAATTGTATACAAAACATTTTTATAACAGTTATCAACTTATCGACTAAACAGAACATACATTTTGGTGTACAATGGTAAAAGTGCATTTTAGTAACTGAATTTTCGTCAAGAAACATTTCAGTACTTTCCACAACAACTTAGAAGGAGGCCTATATTTATGAATGGTACAACACATGCAGCAATTGGAACGGTAACTGGCTTTATAATTGCAAATAACTTACAAAGCCCTCCTGCAGAAACAGCTTTACTTGTTAGTCTTGGGACAATTTCAGCATTAATTCCAGACTTAGATATTGATGGGAAATTACGAGGTAAGATTACCCTATCGCATAAACTGTTTCGAACAATTGCTCAGGTTATCGGTGTTTTACTCATTATTTACAGCTTTTATGAAGGAGTAGGAATGAAGCAATGGATTGGGGCTGGGAGTGGGTTTGCTTTGCTTTCCATCTCTATTCGCCTTAAACAAAAACATATGCTTACCATAACCGGAATAGGTGTTATTATTGGTGGACTTGCATTGCAAGAACAGTGGCTGCTATTTTTAGGAATTTATGTTATTATTGCTTCTTTCGTAGCACATAGAAGTTATACACATTCCCTTGTCGGTCTTTTGTTTTTTGGATTTATTGCCTATTATTTAGATCAATCACTTCAGATCAAAGGGGTATATTATTCATGTTTCATTGGCTATATAACACATATCATTGCTGATAGTAAATTTTTACCCTTTAATAAACGTGGTGTGAAACTGTTCTTACCATTTTGGAATAAGGAGTTTTAACTCCTTCGCTTATTCGTAAGACTAAAATAATTAAAGTTCTAAAATCCAACTTATTGTATATTGAACCTTTTTTTGATAGGACGAAATGAAATTTGATTAAAAAGTAGGGGATACTTTTACCTTAAAAGTATCCCCATGGAACCATTTGTTTATAATAAGTTTTTAAAGTTGGCTACGACGTTTTCTACAGTAAACCCGAATTTCTCGATCACTTGGTCTCCTGGTCCAGAAACGCCAAATGAATCAATGCTCATTACTGCACCATTACATCCCGTATATTCCTTCCAACCAACCTTAGAACCCATTTCAATGGATAAGCGTGTTTGTAAATGCGAAGGTAATACACTTTCTTTGTACTCTGCTGACTGTTTATCAAATAGATCCCAAGATGGCATACTGACAACATTCACATGGATATCTTCTTCAGCAAGCTTTGCCTGAGCCTTCAAAGCGAGGTGAACCTCTGATCCTGCAGCAATTAAAATGCCTTCTGCTGTTTTTTCAGCTTCCGATATAACGTAAGCTCCTTTTGGAACACCTGTTACTGCCTTTTCCCTTGTCTGTCTTAAAGTCGGGACGCCTTGACGACCCAGTACGAGAATGGTTGGACGATCCTTTTGTGTTACGGCAATTTTCCAAGCTTCTTTCGTTTCATTTGCATCGGTAGGCCTTAATACTGTAATGTGAGGCATCGCTCGAAAAGAGGCTAAATGCTCAACAGGTTGGTGAGTTGGTCCATCTTGTCCAACCGCCACACTATCATGGGTAAACACAAAGGTTACCGGTTGCTCCATCAAAGCGGACAGTCGAATAGCTGGTCGCAAGTAATCCGAAAATACAAAGAATGTACTGACAAATGGTCTTAAATAATGACGTGCCATTCCATTTGCGATAGCACCCATAGCAAATTCTCGAACACCAAATGAAATATTTCTACCAGCATAATTTTGTGATGTTAAATCAGGAAATGATTGTAACCTTGTTTTCGTTGAAGCATTTAAATCTGCAGATCCACCAACTAGTTCTGGAAAATGCTCTGCTAAAGCTTGCTGCACTTGACTTGCGGAAGCACGTGTTGCATTTGCCTCACCTTCTTTGTAAACAGGCAAATTGTCTTCCCAGTTTTTTGGTAAATCACCAGCGATTAATCGCTTTAATTCAGCAGCAAGCTCTGGATACGCTTCTTCATACTGCTTAAATAATTTATTCCATTGCTCTTCTTTTTTGCTTCCATTCTCTAAAATACTACGAAAATCTTCGTATACTTCTTCAGGTACATGGAAATCTTCTTCATAGTTCCATTTATAAAACGCTTTTGCACGTTGAATTTCTTCAACACCAATTGGATCACTGTGTGCATCACTTTTACCTTCAATAGTAGGAGCACCATAACCAATTTTTGTTTTAATTTCGATAATCGTTGGGCGGTCTTCATCCGCTTTCGCTTCTTTAATTGCTTGTTCAATTGCTTCTATATCATTACCATCTTCAATATAAAGATATTGCCAATGGCAAGATTCAAACCGCTGTTTGATATCTTCTGAAAACGATAACGCTAGTTCACCATCTAAACTAATGTCATTAGAGTCATATAAAACAATTAAACGACCTAATTTTAAATGTCCTGCTAAAGATGCTGCTTCATAAGAAATACCTTCCATTAAATCGCCATCACCACAAATAGTATAAGTGTAATGGTCAACAATTGGATAGCCTTCTCGATTAAAAGTTTCAGCTAAATGCCTCTCAGCTAAAGCTAAACCAACAGTAGCTGGTATTCCTTGCCCAAGTGGACCTGTAGTAATTTCCACTCCTGGCGTTACCCCAAATTCTGGATGTCCTGCTGTTTTACTACCTAATTGTCTGAAGTTTTTCAACTCATCTAAAGATAGATCGTAACCAGCTAGATGTAATAAGCAGTAATGTAGCATAGAACCGTGACCAGCCGATAAAACAAAGCGATCTCGATTGAACCATTCAGGGTTTTTAGGATTCATATTCATGATTCGTTTCCATAGGCTGTATGCCATTGGGGCTGCTCCCATTGGCATACCTGGATGACCATGTTGCGCACGTTCTACCGCATCAATCGTTAGGGTACGAATGGTATTAATAGATAAGTTTTCAATGTTGTTTCCTGATTCCGTCATAGATGACTCCTCCAGTTCATTTTTTCTTGTATTATTTTCCTATCTAAACGTTTTTTGTTGCTTCTTTTTTCTTACCAAAAGGGATAAGCATTAACCCTAGAATGACAATTAAGCTAATAACGATTGCAATTGGGCCTGCATAATTTGCTAATGTTCCAAAGAATATACCGGATACACCAAAGTCAGCATCAGAGAAGGTTGTATTGGCAAAACCTAGCTCTCCTAGGACTGGAAGTAAAAATATTGGTAAAAACGAAATAATAATTCCGTTTACAAACGAACCGGCAACAGAACCTTTTATACCACCTGTTGCATTACCTAAAACACCAGCTGCTGCACCTGTGAAAAAGTGTGGCACAACACCAGGAAGAATAATGGTTGTACCTAAAACAAACATAATCCCCATACTGAATATCCCGCCAATAAAACTACTGAAAAAACCAATTAACACAGCGTTCGGCGCATACGTATAAATAATCGGAACATCAAGAGCTGGTTTTGCATTTGGAACAATTTTCGTAGAAATCCCTTTAAATGCTGGAATAATCTCTGCTAACACGAGGCGAACACCTGATAGTATAATAAACACTCCAGCCGCAAAACTACCACCTTTCATCAAAGAAAACACGAGGTAGTTTGTACCATCACTTAATTCAGCTTCAATGAATGCGGAACCTGCAAAAAAAGCAACAATGATATACATAACAATCATGGTTAAAGCAATACTTACCGTACTATCGCGTAAAAATCCAAGTCCTTTTGGAAAATCAATATTTTCTGTGGAATGTTCTTTGCTTTTTTTGAATAATTTTCCAGTTAATCCGCTAATAGCATACCCTACCGCACTAAAATGTCCTAAAGCGACATTATCATTACCAGTAAGCTGTCGCATAAATGGTTGTAAAATGGCTGGAGATAGCGTCATAATAATACCTAACGCAACCGCACCTGCAGCAATTAATGGTATCGTATCAAATCCTGCTACAGCCATTATTACGGCAAGCATACAAGCCATATAGAGTGTGTGATGTCCAGTTAAGAAGATATATTTATATCTTGTAAATCTGGCAATGAGAACGTTAACAATCATCCCGAAAAACATAATGAGTGCTGTATTTGTCCCATATTCATTCAACGCCAATGCAACGATGGCCTCATTATTTGGTACTACTCCTGACACATTAAATGCTTCTTGGAACATGGCACCAAATGGAGAAAGGCCTTGTTCTAGTATTCCAGCTCCAGAAGCAATAACAATAAACCCAACGAATGTTTTAATAGCGCCTTTCATGATTTCTGACAAATTTTTTCTTTGCGCTAATAATCCAATTAGTGCAATGGCAGCAACTAAAATGGCTGGCTGACTTAAAATATCGACTAAGACACTTAAGAATTCATTCATGGTAGTCATCCTTTCCTCGTATTAAATTAGATTTTTTTCTTTTACTACTTTTGTTACCTTGTCCCTCAACTCATCCATATCTATAATATTATCTAACACGATTACTTCACCTAAATGGGCACCTCCCTCAGCAATATCTTTTGCTAAAAAGAATACATCTGCGTCTCCAGGCGTTGCTGAACTTAAATCAGAATGCGCCACTTCAATACCCGAGACACCTAACTCTTGTAAAATTTGTTGAATATTCATTTCCACCATAAAACTTGTTCCTAATCCTGACCCACATACTGCTAAAAATTTCATTTGGTCCTTCTCCTTTTTATTTAATAATTTCCATGACTTCTTTCGCTTTTTGCGCTGCTTTTAAAGCTTGGAGTGTT
>NZ_JABXHF010000073.1:0-19792 GCF_013393565.1 Virgibacillus sp. | reverse complement strand
TCTCCCCAAATAATTTAAACTCTGTAATATCCGTTACCCATTTTTGATTTGGCTTTTCGGCATTAAAGTTCCGATCTAAAATATTTGGTGCGATATTGCCAACCTTTCCTTTGTAAGAGCGATATTTCTTCATTCGAACTAGGCTTTTTAAACCTAATTCTTTCATGATGCGTTGGACTTTTTTATGGTTTACCTTATGCCCCCGATTCCATAGCTCGTCCCGGATACGGCGGTACCCATAACGTCCTTGATGCTCATCGTAGATAGCTTGAATCAGCTTTTTCAACTCCGCATCTTTATCCGGAAGTCCGAATTTACTTACTATATAGTAGTACGTGCTACGTGGAATCTCTACCAGCTGCAGAAGTGCCTTCACAGGGAATTCATGCCTTAGTTCATAGACTACTTGCGCTTTGTCCTGTTTGGTAATTTCTCCTTGTTTTGAACTAAGGCATTTAGCCAATCAAGGTATGCTTTTTATTATGTTTTTTAATCAACTAGTAACTCCAAGTAATATTTATCATTTTCTTCTTTTTTTCTTAAAAATTCCTCAAGAGAAGTCGCAATTTGAATATCATAATAATAAACTGGACTGCTATTCTTTTCATTCAATTCAATTGACATTAAAGCTGATTCGCTACTTTCAAAAAATATTAGTTTGTTATTTTCAAATTCATTATAGATTTCTATGTCAGGATAAAACTCAAAATCATTATCTCCTAATCGAAAATCTCTTACGGAATAAGGATCCATAATACGATTTATATTAAACTCTGAACCTTTAATAAACCCGTAGCCAACCTCTATATAAAAATTAACAAACTCCTTAGGAAATTTTAAATTGAGTTCCTTCTCAACCTCTTTTATTTCATTTTCAGTTACTGGATAAAAACTATTTTCTTTATTTTCCTTCATAGATTCGTATCCCATTATTTTTTACTTCCTTTAAATAGTTTATTTGCTTGTGAACCTGCTCCATGTATACCAGCTTGATGCTCATTTGGGAACTTTGCAGGATGCATATTCCACCATTCATGTTCTCCGCCAAAAGTATTTTCAATCATATGATGAGCATCATACTTATCTCCTTGTTTCCTAATTATTTTACCGTTTTTTCTGAAATAACATTTTCATTAACACAGGCCACTTTTGCCCCGTGTTTTCTTCCCACTCTTTAATTACTTTATTTTTTACCTTATCAAATGCCTTAAACACATTACTAGTTATACCGCCCTCTATTTGCTTCAAATTCGCCCAGATATCATTACAATCCACACGCATCATCGTATTTCTTGAGATCGGTGAGATATACCTGGTAGTTGTTACGTAATAACCTTATTAAGCTCCGAAATTAAAGTCTAAAAAACCTTGACTGAGTAGTCAAAACTCAATCAAGGGTTATTAATCACTCATTAGTCATAAGTTCCGAAATGAACTTGGGCAATGTAACATTTAACTAATTGTTTTCCTTTTTAATTTGTTCAAACCAAAGTCTAGCAATAGAACTTGCAGTTTTATTAGAATCATTTGTGTGTACAAGTTCATATTTATAACGTGCGGTTAGTTCATTTGATTTCACATCATAAACAATCTTAATTTCTGCAGGCATTTCACGATCATATTTCTTACATAATTTAACTATTTCTTTAATATTTTCATTAATTATTTTTACAACTGCTTTTTGCCGTTCCACTGCTATATCATAAGAAAAATTGGTATCATCCTCTTCATTAACTAATGCATCATTGAGTTTATGTCTCTCTACAATTTTACCATTGATATTATAAAAAAAGTCACTTGAAACTAGACCTTCTTCATATGAACAATATATATATTTTTATTAGCTCTTTCAAAAACATACTCTAAACAAATTGAAACCATATCTTCCTGCAATTCACTAAAGTAATCCTCAAATACTTTACCCAATTCATTCACTCCTAGTTTATTATATTTACTTCCTCATATTTTCCACCTATTTCATATTCCACGATAAATTCTGATGGCCTTTTATTATTTTGGTCGTATTTGATTTCAACATTAACTTTTATTTGTAAGTCACGCTTCACGAACCTTCACCGCCAATGGCTGCTCCAAGCTCCTCGTCAACTTCTTTCATGCCTTTAAGTAGAGCTACACCTGCTTGATGAATTTCTTCCATCTGTTTGACCAAGTCTTGATTGACATCGTTATTCATGTTATCTAATAAACCATCCACTTTGGAGATAAAATCCGAATTAAAGGTTTTAAGCCTGTCCCTCGTATTAGAGCGAAAGTCTGTTGTATACCCCTCAAAATCATCAATCGCTACCCGTAACTCATCAATAATTTTTTGCAGTGCTATAAAGTCCACTTTAATTTGTTGTCCAGATACCACAAAACCTCTCCCATCATCCAAAACTAGCGGAAATGAATGGATTCGATTTCCGAAATTAATTGTTGAAGTTCATGCACCATCTCATTCACAATCGCTTCCATATGCTCCTCTACAGATGCATTTTCTAAATCCATATCAGCAAAGTTTTGTTTAATTTCCTTCCGTGCATCTTGCAAATTGTTAATAATCCCTGCATCCCATCCCGCGTACAACAAGCCACGGCAAAAATCGCGATCATATAATGCCATCACACATCACCTACTTTTTGTTTCAAATCCATCTCCTGCTCTAACTGAGCCATATCATGATTGGAAAACTCAATCGAGTTCATACCTTTTTCAACAATAAATTCTTTTTTCATTAAGAATACATACGCTTCTTCCATCTCATCCTGATACCCACGGTGAATGATTCTTTTTATCAGTGGTGCGGTAAAATTGATTTTCGCACCCGCTTTGATCTCACCAACTGGATACAATATTCCGACATAGGGAAAATAACTTTGGTAATTTTTTGGACTTACAAACCGCTCCGTAATTACTACTTTAGAAGGAGATGTCTTATTTTTATCCGGCTTAAAAAAAGTAGGATCGAGCTCCACAACCGTTCCAAGTGGCAGTACTTCCCTCATTATTTCTATTGCATTTGTTAAAAGTTGAAATAACCTATCATGATGCAAAGTAAACTGCTTATTTATAAACATAACTGTGCAGTAACCTTCTTCTTGCTTACATGAAATGATGCCATGGCTCCATGCTACATCAATGTTAGGCTCCCTTTTCTTAACAGCTAAAAATAAATCGTATAACACCTTCTCCTCGCGCAAACATAATTGAAAAAATTCACGAACGTTTTGTTTTAGGTCCAAATCCAAACCGGATTGCGATGTTTCCAATATCTGATTTATTTTCTTTAAAACAAGCGTGGTTAATTGTTTTTGCATCCGTTCCGTCATAACTATCAACATCTCCTTTCGTTATCGGTAGAAGAAATACCTTGCTCCCCGATGTTGGCTTATCGCAAAGTCTTATGAAACACTGTCCATGTTTACTATAAACACTAATTTTTTTACTTTTTTATAGTGTAAAAACTTAAACATAATTGCCTGTTTAAAACAGTATCTCAGTCTAGTAAAGTGTGCCCACATGGGCTCAGTTCCCCAGTCCAAATTGAATGGCCATCTTGTTCTGTTTTAATTTGCTTTATATACGTCATCTTTGTATGGAAAAAACTATCCTATAGTGTAAAAACTCACCTGCAAATGCTTTTATAATTAATGGTAACTACTGTCCAAGCGGTTACATGTTTATAAAAATGCATAATTCAGCTATTTTATGCTATATCATTATCATAATGCTAAAATTATCCATTCACAACAAGGCTTTTTTCCTAATTATTCATGAATAATTCCAACTATATGAGTATAAGTACAGTTCTTTTCACCTAGTATTTTTACCATATGTTTTATTTTTTACAACGTATTATTGTGATTAAAAACTATACTGTTGTTTTAATTGAAATAAAGCTCTTTTCATAAACGTTTGCACAACAGATTAAACTTACCTGAACATCTATTTGCTTCTTCATTAATCTTCTCAGCCAACAACTCTTCCTTGTAGCATATACACTTTACCAATTATTAGTTGAAAATATAAAAACAACCAATATTTAATTGTATAATTCTGTTAAAATACCTTTAAAGGGGGCTGGCAATGTACAGCTTTAGTGAACGTTTAACAGATGTACGAGTAGAAAACGGATACGGTCAAAAAGATATCGCTGAAAAACTAAATATAACTACAAGTGCGTACGGCTATTACGAACAAGGAAAAAATGAGCCTTCCATTGAAACAATTAGAACACTAGCAAAGCTGTTTGACGTATCTACCGATTATTTATTGGGGTTAATTGATCAACCTAAACATCCCGTGAATTTTACTATAGAAGATGACTTCTCATTAACTGAATTGGAATTGCAAATCGTAAAAGAAATGAAAGAAGAAGAATTCCTAAAACAATTGAGCGATAATCCTACTGAAAACGTGGAAAAACTAGTGAAATTTTGGCGATTTATTAATGAGGAGTTGTAAACAATAAAGAGATACATAGCTTGAATACCAGCGATAAGTTTATGAAGGTCTTTCCTACTAATCCACATAATCATGTTGGTGCGAACCTGAAGTGCACATAGAAACCTCGGGGGATCGCACCTATTTTTGATTGTTTTTGTTAATAAATGGAATGAAAGAAGCCATGTTTTAGGATTTTCCTTCTAAAAATAAAGGATTTAGAGTGTTTTTTGGGGAATTATAGGTGGAAATCGCGTCGCACCTTGGATAGGTGCGTGAATTGAAATAGGTGGGTATACAACTATAAGTTAAGCGCTACAATCACAGATTGGTCTGTATCAAGCTAGAGATTCGGTGACAATGGAGGGTACCGTCACCGAAAACATTTAGCCTTTCCGTATTTCCGAGTAAACATAATATTAGTAACTCTTAACTGAAATTCATTTGCAAGGATCATTACGATGATGAAATATTCAAATTTTCTGTTTGAAATTATAAACCTAACAGTCAACTATAATATTATCAATTAGTCTTGCCGTTAAAAATCGCACTGCAACCGCAATAACCACCTTTCCATTTACTTCAGAGATATCTTCTAAATAAGGAAAAGTCAGCATTTCCACATAATCAACTTCTACATTTTCACCTAACTGCTGATCTAAATAATGACGAACTGTTTTGATAATAACGTTTGCGTCTGTCTCTCCTTCGATAATTAGCTTTTTCCCTAATAGCAAACTATTAAATAAAGCAGGCGCTTTTTCTTTCTCCTCTCTTGTCAGCTTGACATTCCTTGAGCTTATTGCTAGTCCAGAAGGTTCACGCACTGTATCCACTGGAACAATTTCTACAGGGAAATCGAATTCCTCGACCAAAGCAGTTACAATTGCGAACTGCTGCACATCCTTTAATCCAAAATAAGCGCGGTTAGGCATCGTAAGATGAAACAGTTTTGTTAGTACAGTAACCACGCCATCAAAATGTCCTGGACGTGTTGCACCACACAACTTATCTGTCTTTTCTGTCACCATCAATTTTATAGACTTCTTATGCTTGTACATGTCATCAACACTAGGCATAAATAATATATCAACACCAGCTTCTTCAGCTAGTTTCTTATCCCGCTTTTCATCTCGAGGATATGTAGTATAGTCCTCGCCTTGTCCAAATTGCAGCGGATTAACAAAAATACTCATAATAACGTAATCATTATTTCGTTTTGCTTCTTCCACTAATGCTAAATGCCCCTCATGCAAAAACCCCATAGTCGGAACAAAACCAATGGAATGATCAGCTGCTTTTACTTGTTTTGCCCACAAATACATTTCTTCTTTTAATGCGATGGTTCTCACGTTATTCCCCTTTCTCTAAGGAAGTTAATTCTTCCTGTTCCATGCTAAATGTATGCTTACTTCCTTTAGGAAAGTGACCTGCCTTTACCTCCCGTATATAATCGTTTAATCCATGCAATACTTCACGATTTACATCTGCAAAACTTTTAACAAATTTCGGTACACGCTCGACGCCAAATGTTACCACATCATGAAAAACAAGCACTTGTCCATCTGTTTTCGAACCAGCTCCGATTCCAATTACAGGAATACGTAATTGATATGCAATTTTTTGCGCAAGCTGGTGCGGAATGCACTCTAATACAAGAGCAAATGCTCCTGCTACTTCACATTGCTTCGCATCTTTCATTAATTCTGTCGCTTGTTCAGCAGTCTTTGCTTGCACTTTGTATCCCCCTAGTACTCCGGCAGACTGCGGTGTTAATCCAAGATGCGCCATCACCGGGACCCCCGCATTCGATAACGCTTGAATGATGTCTATTACTTCTCCCCCTCCCTCTAATTTGACTGCATGAGCACCACCTTCTTGCATCATTTTCCCAGCTGTTCGAAGCGCTTCCTCTTTGCTAATATGATAAGACATAAAAGGCAAGTCCGTTACAATAAACGTGTCTTGCGCACCCCGCTTGACCGCTTTTGTATGATGAATCATATCACTTATCATTTGTATGATGAATCATATCACTTATCGTAACAGGTATAGTCGAATCATAACCAAGCACAACCATTCCTAATGAATCACAAACCAAAATCATATCGATACCTGCTTTTTCTGCTAGCTTTTCTTGTGAGTAATCATCAGCAGTTACCATTGCTATTTTTTCTCCTACGTGTTTCATTTTCGAAAATTCAATGGTATACTTCATTTTCATCTCCCCTGCCGTTTGGTTGGAAAACTTGTTTTTACCTAAATTTATAAGGATACTGCAGCCTTTCATTTACTATAATCTAAAGATTCTATACTTTTCAGCAGATAAAAAATAATAACTTGCTTATCGAGCAAGTTAAACACGCAAACTTCAAATCGCTCACTTTAAAACAAAACGTTAAATTCTTTAGCGTATACAGCGTTTTCAGATTTGAACGTTCAATGATGATGCAGTATGCTTATACAACCTAGTCTTTATTTTCACTTACTTTCATTGTAACTTCAATGGCTTTCCTACCTTTCCATAACAATATACGGTATCAAAAGGTACCATAGCAGCCCTTAACATGTATTAATTTTAAATTGCTGTATCTTTTTATATAAAGTCACACGTGAGATACCTAGTTTTTTAGCAGCAACTGATTTATTGCCATTATATTTTTCTAGCAACTGTATAATTCTTTCTTTTTCGAGTTCTTCCTTTTCCTGCAATAAAGACATATCAGTTATTTTATTCTGTTCCACTTTTTTTCTCTGCAAGTTAAAGTGTTGCGTCAGCTCTTCCCAGTTGATATATCCATTTTCAGCCAATATCGTAATTCTCTCCATAAGATTACGAAGTTCTCGTATATTTCCTGGCCATTTGTAAGCAACAAGTTGCGTTATAACTTCTTCTTTTAATAAAGGGACAGGCATTTGGTATTGGGATGCAAATTGTTTCAAAAAATAGTTAGCAAGCTCTGGAATATCCTCCGTTCTCTCTCTCAACGATGGCATTTTCACTTGAATAACATCGAGTCGATAATATAGATCCGAACGGAACTTATTTTCATTCATAAGTTTCTCAAGATCTTGATTCGTTGCTGCAATGAACCGCACATTTAACCCTTTTCCCTTTGAATCTCCAATTCTAAAAACCCGGTTTTCTTGCAATACTCGAAGAAGCTTCACTTGCATTTTTTTAGGAAGCTCACCAATTTCATCCAGAAATAAAGTACCTCCATCAGCCATTTCTATTTTTCCTTTTCTCCCTTGTTTTTCCGCCCCTGTGAATGTCCCTCTTTCATATCCAAATAACTCACTTTCAAACAGCGCTTCTGGAATAGCACCACAATTTACAGGTATAAAAGGTCCATCCCTTCGAGCACTTGCATCGTGAATAGCTTGCGCACATATTTCTTTTCCTGTTCCACTTTCCCCAAGGATAAGCGTTGTGGCATCTGTACTAGCGACTTTTCTAGCAATACGTATGGTTTTTTGTAAAGCTGGACTTCTCCCTTTCATTTTTGAAAAAGGGGTTTCTTCTTTATTCATATATATTTTTCTCTTAAGTTCGTTTAACTCTGTAGAAGTTGATAACAAATTTTCATTTAATCTTACAATGTTAGAAACATCACGATCAATGGACACTACACCAATCAATTCGTTGTTATCGTTGTAAATCGGAGCGGAATTTATTACAACATGCTTATCCTCTCTAGGACGATGATACGCATTTTTAACAGGTTGTTTCGTTTTTAAAACATATAAAAGCAATAAATCTTCGTCTTGAAAAAAATCTGTTATTGGCTTGCCAATGATTTCATCTTGGTGAATCGTATACGTTTGAACTGCAGCATCATTCCAAAATAAAACTTTACAATCAGGTGCAATAACTACTATAGCATCATCTTCTGTTGCAAGAATTGTATTTAATATGTAATTCTTATTCATTTCACCCCACCCCCTTTATCAGATAACTGTAAACAATTGTATACTTTTCTTACATTTTTGTAAATAAAGTATACATAAAACAAAATACAACACCTTATCAAAATGTATATCAAATAGTTAGACTTTTATTTATCCCCACTATTTTTCAAGTCACTAGCGTATTATCTAAAAACTTCTTACAAAATCCTCTCTGACTTTGTCTTGTTCAGCACACATCTCCCAATTATGGAAGCAGTTTAATACTCAGGTTTTCAAGATGATGAAATCATGCCGTTTAAAGCTGAGTTTAGACTAGTGGGATCCAAAGCAATTGGCATATTTTTTGCTATATGAATTTTGAAAGCTTTATATCATTAGAAAGGAAGATGACTATTGATTAATATCTCAAGCCTATTACAAGCAGTCGATACACATACAGTGGGTGAGCCAACTAGAATTATTTTAAAAGGGATACCTAAATTAGAAACAAATACGATGTGGGATAAGAAACAAGAGCTAGAAGAGAAATTTGACCATTTAAGAGCAGTTTTAATGAATGAGCCAAGAGGGCACTCAAATATGTTCGGAGCATTTATTACCGAACCCTGTAATAAGAATTGTGATCTCGGCGTTGTTTTCGCTAATACGAAAGGCTACTTGAATATGTGTGGTCACGGTACTATCGCTGTAGTTACTGCGGGAATTTCACTTGGTATGATTGAAAAAAAAGAAAAGGTTCTTCTTGATACACCTGCTGGTATTATTTCAAGCCATGTAACATTTGAAAACGAAAAAGTAAAACGAGTCTCATTCCATAACGCCCCTGCTTTTGTGTACAGACGAAACCTTACTGTGAAAATAGAGGAAAATCTAGAATTGACGTTGGATATTTCCTACGGTGGTAATTTTTTTGCCATATTAGATGCTACTCAACTTTCTTTAAGCATATCGCTTAATAATGCGGAAAAATTTATTGATTTAGGGATGAAAATAAAGGATGCGGTTAATAAACAGATAACTATTTCACACCCAGATTATCCGCATATAAATACAGTAGATTTAGTAGAATTCAGTGAACAAGTTGAGGACAATTATTATCGTAATGTCGTTGTATTCGGAAATGGTCAAATCGACCGTTCACCTTGTGGAACTGGCACCTCGGCAAAACTTGCTTTACTTAATTTCCCAGTTGGTGAGCAAATGAAACATGAAAGTATAATTGGTACTTCCTTTACTGCGAGTGTTGTAAAACAAACAAAAGTCGGTCATTTTAATGCTATTATTCCACAGGTATCTGGTTCTGCATGGATAACAGGATTCCATCAATTTGTAATTGACCAAGATGACCCCTTTAAGCACGGATTTTCGGTATAGTTATAGAAAAAGGAGTTTAATATGAACACAAAATTGACAGCGCTTCAATTATTAGCAGTTAGCTTCATGCTGTTCGCAATGTTTCTTGGTGCGGGAAATATTATTTTTTCCCCTATAGTTGGGCAACAAGCTGGCAGTAATGCATGGGTTCCCATGTTTGGATTTTTAATAACAGGAGTAGGACTTGTTCTCTTAGCGATTATTGCGCTAGCAATGGCTGGTGGGAGAGTGGAAACTCTAGCTGAACGAGTCCACCCGAGGTTCAGCTTCTACTTTTGTATTTTATTATTTTTAACCTTGGGACCATTTTATGTTATACCGCGTACCACATCCGTAGTATACGAGATTTCTATACGTCCTAATTTATCAATGATTAATATGGAAGCAAACGTTATTTTATTTGTTTTTTCGTTTCTATTTATAACAATAACAGCTATTCTCTCTCTTAACCCTAATAAGTTTGTTGACCGACTAGGAAAAGTCATTACTCCTATATTCTCCATTCTACTTCTTATTATTGTAATAAAATCGATTATTACACCAATGGGAGTAATACAACAACCACAACCGGCCTATATAGAGGGTGCATTTCTTAAAGGATTTACAGAAGGTTACCTTACAATGGACGTTCTAGCAGCGTTTGTTTTTGGAGGCGTTTTCATGAAAACGCTAAAGGGTTTAGGTGTAGTAAATCCAAAACAAACTGCGAGTATCTTTATTAAGTCTGGTTTCATTACTGTTGTCGGCTTATCCCTTTTACATATTTCACTTGCATGGCTTGGAGCGACAAGTATTGAAGCAATTGGAATCTTAGATAATGGTGGAGTCGTTCTTGCTGAAGCTTCCCGATACTTACTTGGTAACACTGGTCTATTGATGATTGGGACAATTGTTATTCTGACTGGGTTAACGACAAATATCGCATGCTTATCGGCCGCTGCTGAATTTTTTGAACGCGTATGCCCAAAGATCAGTTATAAGAATTGGATATGCATGCACGCTTGCTTGGGTTTAATAGTTACAAATTTTGGGTTAAATCAAATCTTAAACATGGCAACGCCTGTACTATTCTTTCTATACCCAATGGCCATTACACTCATTGTATTAGCGCTAATGAATAACTGGTTTAAAGGATATCAACCTGTATATATTGGTTCAATGATAGGCGCAGGTAGCATTGCTATCATGGATGCTATCAAACAAACGGGACTTGTCACGGAAAATATTTTAAATGATTTTTTTTCATTCCTTCCTTTATTTTCAAACGGAGGAGGCTGGATACTACCAGCATTTATTGGAGGAGTGGTTGGTTTTCTATTTTCTATATATAGCCGAACAGACAAACGTAAATATAATCTCAAGGGAAAAGCTATCTAATTTTATTGTAAAGGGGTTTAAACATGATGCGAAATTTTTTCATCCATATCTCTAATAATGAATTCTTAAATAATCAAGCGAAAAAGTGGGGCTTTTTCCTTGGAGCAGATAAATTCATAGCGGGAACTACTATACAAAATGTTTCAAAAGCGGTTAAACAACTGAATGCAACTGGAATAAGTTGTACACTAGATAATTTAGGGGAATTTGTATTGGATAAGACAGAAGCTAGCAAAGCAAAGGATAAAATCTTATCATTGCTGGAAGCCATTGAACACGAAAACATGGATTGCCATTTATCCGTTAAATTAACACAACTTGGGTTAGATATTGACCAAGACTACTGTATTTTAAATATGACAGAAATTCTTGATCTCGCAAAAAAATATAACATTTTTGTCAATATTGATATGGAAGATTACGCCCATTATGAGCAGACATTAACGATTCTGCTACGTAAAAATTATACAAATGTAGGTACGGTTATCCAAGCTTATTTATATCGGTCAGAAGATGATTTAATGGACCTTAAAGATGTACGTATACGTTTGGTAAAAGGCGCTTACAAGGAGGATGCAAAAGTAGCTTTTCAAAACCAACAAGAAATAGACGATAACTTTTTGCGACTTTGCAAAAAAAGACTTTTAGATGGGGCGTTTACCTCATTCGCTACACATGATCATCACATTATTGATGAATTAAAAAATTTTGTTAAAGAGAATAATTTGGATCAAGAATGTTTTGAGTTTCAAATGCTTTATGGATTTCGAAACGATTTACAGTCTAAACTCGCTAAAGAAGGCTATCATTTTTGTACTTACATTCCATTTGGTGATGACTGGTTTGGGTATTTTATGCGCCGCCTAGCAGAACGTCCGCAAAACTTGAATTTGGTTATAAAAGATGCCTTTTACACAGATAATAACCGATTAAAAAGAAGACCTGTGATTACAAGTCTTTTCATTGTATCCTTTGCGACGATTTGCTGTATAAAGGCAAGAAGGAGAAAATCATAAACTTATTTAAGAACAAAGGCGCAAGCGCCCGTTTAGCAACGTAGCGAGTGGAACGAATCAACTAAAGTTTTAGGAATCACGGTGAGGAACGAACCGGTGATGACTTATCGTAGGGCGATTTCGTGAAGTCGCCTAGTCGCTGGGCGCTGGAGCCGGACGAGGCCCATTCGGTTATTTGGTTACGCCATAGCATCAAATTTTATACTTTCTTATCTTTTAAAGTAAAACGTCATTCAGCAGGAGGTTAATCCTATCTCCCACTGAATGACGTCATCATTTTGCCCCTACTGCCATTTTCGTATATTACTCTTCTATAAAGTAGATTTTCTAGCTTAGCATGCAATCAGTAAGCATTGTACAACGAATATTATTACTTCATTCCGCAAAACAGACGAAGCATCTCTCCTAAAAAGGGGCACTTCGTCTGTTGATTCTTTCCATATAACGACATTCTATTTCTCTTTTGGAAAAGCTGGTTTAGAAAACGCGCTTTTGATGGGCTAAAACTACCGAATATAAGAAACATTTCGCTTTACGATCGCATCTTTGAGCCACTTTGGATGCATACGAAGGAGGTCATCTGGTAGCTGGTTTATATCAAAGTAACGCACATCTAACGTTTCATCATTTTTCCCAACGACATTTCCCCCAATTACTTCACATGCAAAACAATTGGTTACGAAATGACTTACGTTTCCATTCGGATAAGAAAAAACTTGCGACTCTGGATCAGAATAAACGCCTATCAATCGGTTTACTTTAACATCTAAGCCAGTCTCTTCACGAATCTCTCTAATAATCGCTTCCTCCACTGTTTCTCCCGGCTCAACATGTCCAGATGGTATCCCCCATAATCCATTATCTGCTCGTTTCATTAATAACACACGCTGATCACGATCAAATATGATCCCTGCTACGCCAGCTTTAATTGCTTCAGGCCATGCAAAATCTGGCTGCGTCCAGTTTTTCATGACGATGCTTTGATCAAAAAGCGCTTTTAAATTCGATACCGTAACATCTGAATTACGAAAATCTCTTGCTGATGGAAATGCCTTCACTTGCTTATCGGATACTAAAACAGCTGGTATTCCGGCTTGATGTGCACCCAATATATCTGTAGATGGATTATCACCAATCATCACCGCTTTTGTAGTAGCATCCACATTCTCAAGCGCTTTTTCAAACATATACGGGTAAGGTTTTCCGATAATAAATGGTCTTTGATCTGTTGATGCATGAAGCGCTTCTATAATTGCCCCAACGGCTGGCAAAGGCCCATTTGGCGTAGGGAATGTTTTATCTGGGTTCGTTGCAACAAATTTTGCTCCTTGATGAATACATGCTGCAGCATGTTGAAGATCATAAAAAGAGAGGTCATTGCTCCATCCGACAACGACAGCCTCTACTTCTGTTTCTACTTCTGTATCCATTCCAACCTGCTTGCATTCCCATTTTAAATGTTCATCGCCTAAAATAAATGCAGTATGAATGCTTTCCCTTTGTAAATATTGTGCCGTTAACCAAGAGGAGGTAATCACTTCCTCTTTGCTTACTTCTATCCCAAGACGCGATAATTTCTTCACCGTTTTTTCTCTTGTTGTACATGGGTCATTCGTTAAAAACCGAATATCTTTATTCGCTCGCCGAAGTCGTTGAAGTGATTCCACTGCCCCGTAAAGAGGTTCATCCCCGATAAAAACAACCCCATCCAAATCAAATAAAAATCTATCAAACTCATCAACTATCGCCATTATTTCCTCTCCTTAGAATCGGTAATAGAACTTAGTTATTACCCATTCTAATAGAAAAACGATATAATTTCACTACTATTTCTCTGGTTTCATCGATTTATATATGGCAAACGGAGGAAATTCCCATTCCTGTTTCCAATGATGAAAAGGATGCTTTTCTTGGATCGATTTTAATTCTGCTTCAGGAATATCTTTTAACGTTGGCTCTATAAGTTCTAATCCTTGGAAACCAGCTTCTGTTAAAAGCTCCTCATAGACAGACTTCGGCCAATGAAAATCACGCAATATTAAGTCCTCTTGCTGGTCTAAATGTAACCATTCTTGCCGCGCTTCACCGCACCTATATGTTTTTCCCTTCCTTCCATTTTGAAACGTAGAAAACTCAATCCCCGTAGAATCCGGGTTCGTATCTAAGATAATAAAAGAAGCTTGAGGAGTTAAAACGCGATAAATCTCCTTCATAATTGTTAAAATTTGTTCTTTTTTCTCCGTATTAATAAATACATAACATGCCATAGCTGCATCTACTGAATTATCTTGCAGAAAAGAAAGATTATCATTATTTATTAAATGATATTTTATATTTGGATGGCTCCGTTTTTCCGATGCGATGTTAATCATCTCTTTGGACTCATCTACAGCGTAAACATTTACTCCCGTTTTTTCCGCTAATCGATACGATACCTTTCCTGGACCGCAACCATAATCAAGTACACTTGCTATCTTGGGGTTTGACCGTAGTGTTTCAAAAACAAATCGAAAACCTAATATTTGTTCAAGTATGTCATTATAAGCTTCAAACTTATTCGCGATATCACTTTTTTTAAATGACGTTTTCATACGATACCTCGCTATCATTCTAATTTACTTGCTTTGTAGAATGGGCCATTTGTTAACTACTAAATGCTGATATACTGGCCACAACTGATGATAAAGGGAATCATCCATTGGTCTTTGATAAGCTATATATTGATACAAACTAAAAAGTAACACAACTTGCTTCCAATATTCTGGTAAATCAAGCTGTTCAATTTCACTGCCAGTCATGCTTATATGGTCATTTCTTAATAAGGCTTCATATTTTAACACCATTTCTATGGCAGGCCAGTTATTACCGCTTGGCATACGAGGAAATTCAAACATTGTCTTTTTATGCTTGGATACAGAACTTGCTTCATGAAGCACTCTCTCCGTCCAATGATCATCTGGCTGATAAATATGGATAGATCCGACATGGTGAAAGAATTCTCCTATTTCTAAATCAAGTTCTCTTGCCATTAATTCTTGCATCCATGTAAAGGAAAAAATATCACTAACCATGCCGCGAAATGCATCATTTGCGCGCATAAACGAGGCCATATACAATTTGCCCTCTCTTACAAAAAACTGCAATCCTAAAGTACAAGAGATGTCCATATTATTGGCTATTACTAGTTCTGTTGCATCAAATATCTGAATAAACGCTCGTTTGGAATCAGGATCGTTATACATTAATAAATCTTTAATTTGGTTCCATTGATTTATTTTCGCATTGCCAAACTCAAAAATTTTTAGACCATATGCTGTGCCTGTCAATGTTTTTCCATTCATGGAATACGCACGCATTTTCTTATTATAATAACCGATAAACGCCAGGCTATTGTCACCTGATGCGTACCATAAAGCTTCAGCAAAATTAAATACTATATTTGTTTTTCTGCTAGGCAAATAGCAGATTCTTTCTATCGGATTTTCAATAGTCAAGTGATAACTTAGTTTCTCACGGCTTTTATTTCCACGCGGCGCATTATAAAACTGTGGCTCGTTATATACCATGTTAAGCGTTTCAATATACGCCTCATGGAAGTTGTTAAATCGCATGTATTTCATCCTCCAGTTAAATTATAAGTTCATTTCTTCTAGTTTGGTTAAATAGTCTGCTTCTTCTTGATAATACATATAAGTAACAGGAGCCATAGATTCTAAACCTTGAATTAAAAACGCATAGTCTTTTCCTTCTTCTAATAACAAAATAATTGGTTTTTGTAATGCGGATGCCCAGCCAATTTCAATATGGGTACCTGGAGAAGGTGGAGATCCTGGAAAGGCGACAAATAGATCACAAGCGCTTATTTCTGCAAAATCGATTGCTGTACATTCATGAGGCGTCATAAAATCTTTTCCCCACCCCTCACGCTTGTGCGCATTATGAACAGCAAAGCCTTTATCTTCAAAATAAGAGATGAGCTTCATTAGCTTTTGCTTTTCATAATGATCCATTACTCCCGTTTTTCGGTTTACAAGACTTTTAAATGGACCTGCAAGAAATAGTTTTTTGCGTTGACTCATTTACTCACTCCTTAAAAATAAATAAGTACCCTTGGATACATGTATTGAGGTATACTATTATCCTTTCTTTATGAAGTCCGTACTGCTTTTCCTAAGTAAGTTTATACTAATTTATTTTTAAATTATTGAAATAATGATACTTCCTACTACTTAAGTAAAAAACAGTCTATACATGGTTATGTTGTTTTTTTGTTTCATAGAACACCCTTTTACAAAAACTATGTAGCGAGTTCGCTTTCCCATGTTATCTTCACTCGCTTGAAACTTTTTACAGCAATGAATCGTACTAAAAACATAAGGAGGAAAAACGATGCTAAAAAAACTCGGCCTAGTATTTGGTATTATCCTATTCTTATGTTTGATCCCCAGCACCGTTTTTGCTGTTGATTTTTCCATTAATCAAAGCAGAGTGGATGCCTATTTACAGAAAGATGGGGACGTTCATGTCAACGAGCAGCATACGTACCAGTTTGACGGCGAATTTAATGGCATGACTCGCACCCTAATTCCTTCAAAGGATGCATCTATTCATAACGTAACTGCAACAGAAGCTGAAAAAGATTTAAAGGTAAAGCAAGAAGAGAATGTTTATAAGATTTATCGAAGCGGCAAGGACGAAACCGTTACGATTCAATTGTCCTATACCATTAAAAATAGCCTTCAAGCTTATTCTGATCTGGTTGTATTTTCTTGGTCTTTTTTTGATAGTGAAAATGAAACGGATTATGAGCATTTCGATGCATTTATCCACCCACCGGAAAAAACAGAAAATAGCGTTGCCTACGGTGAAGATGAAGCTTTTAAAACAGAGAAACAAAAAGAGGATGGTACGATTCATTTTGCCATGGGGTATGTGGATTCTTATGAAAATGGAGCTATTACTGTTAGTTATGATCGGTCTCTTTTTCCGGGTGTTTCTATTATGGAAGAGAAACTCATACGCGAAGAAATGCTTGCAACGAAGCAAGCATTGCTCGATAAAGAACAAGCATTTTTAAACAGAAAATCAACGTTAAAAGAAATATCACCTTATGTGATAAGTATTTTTAGCCTACTTAGCTTGTTCCTACTATTTGTTGCCTGGAGGAAAAAGCAAGTACAAGAATTAGAATTGGCGCGTTTGTCAGAATCCGTACACTTTTTACCTAAACAAGAAATGAGTTTACCAGCAACGGTCGCTTATATGAAGCATGGCAAAGTAGGTTCTACAGTAATGACTGCTGCTTTACTTGATTTAGAACGAAAAGGATTCATTCAACGGGATAACGATGATTTGCATAAGTTTACTGTGATCCATGAACAAACAGACCATCAACATGAGAAAATACTTATTGACTTGTTATTTTATACGGTTGGAAATAATGGGGTATTTTGCACGAACGATTTAAAAGAATTTATGGAAAATAAAGCAAATCAAGACATGTATCAAAAAGAACTTTACCGCTATAATTATACTGTCACGAAGGAAATCAAAGAGCATCATCTCGTTGATAAAAAAACGGGTACTCGTATAATGGCAGGCGTATTAAGCTTTCTTATCAACCCATTCAGTATCGTCTTTGCCATGCACGAACTATACGCTAGTATGACGATCACGAGCTTCTTATTTGTTTTTCTTGCTTTATTTGCTATCCTTTATCGACCACGAACCTTAAAGGGAGCACGAATTTATAAACAGTGGAAGGAATTTGAAGAAAAAACCTTACAGCCTGAAAGTACTTCTTTAGAGAATCTTACTGACGATGAACAAAAACGCGGTTTGATTTATGGGATAGGAGTTAACCATACTCCACTCCATACAAAGTGGACGACTTCCAACAAGCAGCTATTGCATCATTCCACATCAGCTGAGGCAAGTTCGGATGATCATACGGATGTCATGATGCTTGTACTCGCTACAGCTGCTATTAACACACAATTTCACGACGCACAGACAGCAGTAACTGCAGACACAACAAGTGCCTCCATCGGTGCAGGAAGCGGTGCTGGAGCTGGCGGAAGTGGCGGAGGATCAGGCGCATTTTAACCACTTTCTAGATTAGAAGAACTTGGCTTATCATTACGCTTTATGGTGATGAAACGTTCGTTGCTTATACGGTAGTCCTTAAAAATTCTATACTCTCCTATAGAGCCGTAATAACAAGGTGACGAGAGCACTCCATGCTTTCGTCATTTGTTATTTAGGTAGAAACCAATTTGCTGTAAGCATCTGTTTAGCAAGATGTTGTGCGAATTTGAACTAGACAATTCTGAAAGACCTTATCTTATAAATTTTAACATTCAATATTTGTTCTATTAAATTGTAATGACTCATATCCATTTATAATTCATTATTAATTTAATATTCTGTATATTGATATTATAATTTATTTGAATAAAAGAAGGTGTGCAAAAATTTAGTAGTTTTAAAGTACCAAAATAGTTGTAAAGAATATATATTTAAAGGAGGATAACTATCCGAAAGAAGATTCTGTTAATGAATCTAAAAGATTCCAGCAGAAAAAGTAGTTGAATTAGAAGGGTATGCTTACTTTTGGATTGCTAGAATTTCAAGCATTAGACCAAGATTTATAAATGCCTATATTATTTTCAATCAAAACCACCAGTGTATATGAACTGCACCCCAATTTTTAGACACAACTCTAATAAATGGAGGTGCAGTTTTTTATGGCTAAATTCACCAATGTTGAAAAAATACAAGCAGTCATTCGCTATCAAAGTGGTGCAGAAGGCGTAAAGTCAATGGCTAAATCCATAGGAGTTGACCATTCAGTCCTCTTAAATTGGATTAAACAATATGAATATCACGGAGAAAAAGCTTTTGAAAAATGCTATACATCTTACACATTGCAGTATAAACTAGATGTACTTAATTATATGAACGAACAAGGGACATCTATCCGGGAAACAGCAGCGATCTTTAATATTTCTACACATTCCACGCTTTTACAATGGAAAAAGCAATTGGAAGCAGAAGGAATAGATGCCCTAGAACCAAAGAAAAAGGGGCGTCCATCCATGAAAAAAAGTTCTGATCATACATCTAAAAAGCAAAAGCCGGATGAAGGGACTCCGGAAGCATTACAAGCAGAAATAGATCGTTTACGCATGGAGAATGCCTATTTAAAAAAGTTGAATGCCTTAGTTCAAAACAAGGAGAAATTACCAAACAGGACAAAGCGCAAGTAGTCTATGAACTAAGGCATGAATTCCCTGTGAAGGCACTTCTGCAGCTGGCAGAGATTCCACGTAGCACGTACTACTATATAGTAAGTAAATTCGGACTTCCGGATAAAGATGTGGAGTTGAAAAAGCTGATTCAAGCTATCTACGATGAGCATCAAGGACGTTATGGATACCGCCGTATCCGGGACGAGCTATGGAATCGAGGGCATAAGGTAAACCATAAAAAAGTCCAACGCATCATGAAAGAATTAGGTTTAAAAAGCCTAGTTCGAATGAAAAAATATCGCTCTTACAAAGGAAAGGTTGGCAATATCGCACCAAATATTTTAGATCGGAACTTTAATGCCGAAAAGCCAAATCAAAAATGGGTAACGGATATTACAGAGTTTAAATTATTTGGGGAGA
>NZ_JABXHF010000072.1:0-19849 GCF_013393565.1 Virgibacillus sp. | reverse complement strand
GCGTCAAAAACCGATTAAATTTCCTTTTATCACCATAAATAAAATAATGCATCTTAAAACGAGCAATCTCATATATAAAAAGGAGCTGTCAGCAAATGCATAATATGCATTTTGCGACAGCTCCTTTGTTTATTTTGCTGTTTCTTTTTTGATTTGTTTACTTCTTAATTGACCACAAGCAGCGTCAATATCGGCTCCATTTTCCCAACGTACGCCACAATGAATACCTTGATCCTTTAATGTTTCAAAAAACGCTTGAATGGTTTCCGAATCACTACGTTGATAATGACTGTGCTCGTCTACCGGATTGTAAGGAATCAAATTCACATAGGCTAATTTACGGTGATTCTTCAATAACTTAGCCAACTGTATCGCTTCTTCCTCATGATCATTAACATCTTTCAGCATAATATATTCATACGTAATACGACGATTCGTCTTTTCCAAATAGTAATCAACAGACTTCATCAGCTTTTCAATAGGAAACGCCTTATTAATCTTCATAATATTGCGGCGCAATTCATTGTTTGGTGCATGAAGGGAAATCGCTAAATTTACTTGCACACCTGTATCGGCAAATTGATAAATTTTATGAGCGAGCCCGCTTGTCGATACGGTAATATGTCTAGCTCCAATGTTTAAACCTTTATCATCATTGACAACATATATGAAATCCATCAAATGAGTAAAATTATCCAACGGTTCACCGATACCCATGACAACAATATGGCTTACTCTTTCATCTTTTTCCCGCGTATCTAAATGCTTTTGCACCATCATAATCTGTTCGACGATTTCTCCACTTGTTAAGTCGCGGCTTTTGCTTAATAACCCACTTGCACAGAAGCTACAGCCAATATTACAGCCTACCTGTGTGGTTACACAAACAGATAAACCATAATTAAACCGCATTAACACCGTTTCAATTAAGTTACCATCTGCTAAACGAAACAAAAATTTAATCGTGCCGTCTTTTGATTCCTGCTTTATTTCTTCTTCTAACGTTCCTAGTACAAAATGCTCTTCCAACAGCGCGATCGTCTGTTTGTTCACATTTTTCATGTCCGAAAATTTATGAATACGTTTCTTATACAGCCAGTTCCACACCTGATCAACACGAAATCGTTGCTGCCCATGTTCCATGAGCCAATCCTTCAGCTGTTCATATGTTAATCCATAAATGGATGATTTACTCATGCATTTACCCTCATTTCTAGATAATCTCATTTCCAGAGTATCCGATCTTCCGTCTATCATCATAATAATGATTCACCATATTATCTTACTTCATGATAGAATTTGTTGCAAATCTCTACGTTTTTACTTTTAGCATTTATAACATCTTTTTCCTAAAAACGAGGGTAAATAGCACACTTTAATGAAGAAGGGCGATTCCCCTTTATGGATAACCAAGCTGAAGAATTAAGGCAACACGGTTTCTCCCATTAAGTAACGATCACATTCTCTTGCTACACCACGTCCTTCGTTAATTGCCCAAACAATGAGACTCTGCCCTCGACGCATATCTCCTGCGGCAAACACACCTTCTACATTCGTCCGATAATCATCATGCTCTGCGGCTACAGTGGATTTTTCTGTCGTCTTTACGCCTATTTGCTCAAGCAAGCCTTGCTCTGGACCTTTAAAACCAATGGCAATAAGAACTAAATCCGCTGGCCAAACTTTTTCTGTTCCCGGAATTTCTTCGCGAATTTTATTTCCTTCTGCATCATAGCGAAGTTTCACAGCAACCGTATGAACCTCTTTCACATGACCTTTACCATCACCGACAAACCTCTTCGTCATGACCGCATAGGCTCTCGGATCATCACCAAACACACTAGCGGCTTCTTTATGCCCATATTCTACACGATGTATTTTAGGATATTGTGGCCATGGATTTGTGTCGCTATCACGTGTAAGTCCTTTTTTATCATAAATATCAAATTGTGTAAGACTTTTACAATGATGACGCACTGCGGTTGCCAAACAATCGGTTCCTGTATCACCACCCCCAATAACGATGACATCTTTGTCACGTGCAGAAATATAATTTTCATCCTGTAAATTGGAATCTAATAAACTTTTCGTGTTCGCATGAAGAAAGTCCATCGCCCGATGAATACCTTTCAGATGACTTCCTTCGACTTGAACATCACGGTGGACGGTTGCTCCTCCACAAAGAAGAATGGCATCAAATTCATTTTTTAACGCTTCATACGTCTGATCTTTTCCTATTTCCGTATTCGTAATAAATGTAATTCCTTCTTGTTGTAAGATTCTTACACGCCGCATGACGATATCATACGAGAGCTTCATTTCTGGAATCCCATATGTGAGCAGGCCACCAATTCGATCATCACGTTCAAACACCGTCACAAGATGCCCTGCTTTATTTAACTGTGCAGCAGCAGCTAAACCTGTAGGTCCTGAACCTACAACAGCAACTTTTTTCCCCGTCCGCTTCGTTGGTATATTCGGCACTACCCACCCTTCTGCAAATCCTTTTTCAATAATGGAACGCTCTACTGTTCGAATTGCCACTGGTGGCTCATTAATTCCTAGCACACAAGCTCCTTCACAAGGGGCGGGGCAAGCAATACCGGTGAATTCAGGAAAATTATTTTGCTCATGTTCACGCGCTAACGCTTCCTGCCATCGTCCTTCATAAACCAATTCGTTCCATTCGGGAATAAAATGATATACAGGGCAACCGGAAGTAACGCCCTCTATTTCCATACCTACATGGCATGTTGGCACACCACAGTCCATACAGCGCGCACCTTGCTTTTGCACTTCTGTTTCACTTAAAGGAATGGTGTAATCGAACCAGTCTTTCGTCCGTTCTTTTGCATCTCGCCCATTTCTCGTTTGTCTTGTATATTCCATGAATCCAGTCTGTTTCCCCATCAAAAACCTCCTCCTATAGTATGTTTAGGCAATACTATGTTTAGGCAATACTTTTTTCACTTTCTCATTCTGACTTATTCATAAACATTGTATCTGCTAGTGCACCCATTACTTTCTACTGCAGGCGGCGTCGCCAAAAACGCTCCTTACAGGGGCTTAAGACTTAAGCCTTTCCCACTGGAGTATCTCCCTTCGTTCCAAGTAACGGGGTTTGGCATTCATGCATTCGTAAGGATTTTCAATAATATGTCACATGCAAATAGACATATAGATCTGCAAACAGTTCGGGGAGTTATCCCCACTGCTTTTTTATACGAGCAAATCAGGATCGGGCGCTGTTATCTCCCTCTTGACTTGTACAACGCACAACGCTAATTTTTAAAGTGGGGTTTATATTTCGGATAAAAAATCTAATGCAGAACACCTACTGGTTTTTCCACTTTCTCTCCTTGCTTACTTGCTTGAAACGCAGCCATTTCTGCATCAAATTTGCTATATCCTTGGTCTTTTAAAGCTTGGATTTTTTCTTGCATTTGCACATAAGCAATTGGAACAACTTTCACAAATTGATGTACATATTTGTCCCAATAGTTTAAAATACGCTCCGCATGACTACTATTCGTTGCTGAGGCATGCTGTTTTAATAATTGTGCAAGCTGACCAATCTCTCGCTCGTCCGTTAACGATTGTACGGCAACTAATTCCCCGTTTAGATGAGAACGAAATATTCCTTCTTCATCTAGTACATAAGCCGTTCCACCAGACATACCAGCTGCAAAATTTCGTCCTATTTTACCAAGAACGACCACGGTTCCACCAGTCATATATTCACACCCATGGTCACCGACACCTTCAACAACTAGAGTAGCGCCACTATTTCTAACGGCAAAACGTTCGCCAGCAATACCACGAATAAAAGCTTCTCCACGAGATGCCCCGTAAAACGCTACGTTTCCAATAATGGTGTTCTTTTCGGGAGCAAAGGTAACAATTGGGTCAGGATGCACAATCAGTTTACCGCCAGATAACCCTTTTCCGACAAAATCATTTGCATCTCCAATTAACCGCAAAGTCATACCTGGTGGAATAAATGCACCAAAGCTTTGTCCAGCAGATCCGCAAAAATTCAGTTTAATGGTATCTTCCGGCAAACCTTCTTCTCCGTAACGCCGCGTCACTTCACTTCCTAATAATGTACCCGTCACTCTGTTTATATTCCGAATGGCTGTTGTAAATTCGACGGGCTGCTTGTGTTCCAAAGCCTCGCGACAATTTGGAATTAACTCCTGGAAATCCAATGTTTTTTCAATGCCATGCTGTTGGTCCATCGTTGCATAGCGCCCTACGGAGTCCGGTACATCTGGCTGATAAAGAAGCGCTGATAAATCAATCCCTTTTGCCTTCCAATGCGCAATACTTTCGTTGACTTCTAAAACATCCGTTCTACCAATCATTTCATTAATGGTTCGAAAGCCTAAAGATGCCATAATTTCACGTGCTTCCTGGGCAATAAATGTCATAAAATTGACGACGTGATCAGGGTCTCCCGTAAATTTCTTCCGTAACTCTGGATTTTGGGTTGCTATACCCACTGGACAAGTATCTAAGTGACAGACCCGCATCATTACACAACCAAGCGCCACTAAAGGTGCTGTGGAAAACCCATATTCTTCTGCCCCTAACAGACTAGCGATGACAACGTCTCGTCCTGTCATCATCTTTCCATCTGTTTCGACAACAATTCGGTCTCTTAACCCGTTTAATAATAATGTTTGATGCGTCTCTGCTAAACCAATTTCCCATGGTAGTCCAGTGTGCTTCATACTCGTTCTTGGAGCAGCACCTGTACCACCATCATAACCACTAATTAATACAAGGTCAGCACGCCCTTTAGCGACGCCAGCAGCAATTGTTCCAACCCCCACCGCGGAAACAAGTTTCACGCTAATACGGGCCTTTGGGTTCGCATTTTTTAAATTGTAAATAAGCTCCGCCAAATCTTCAATGGAATAAATGTCGTGATGTGGAGGCGGGGAAATAAGTTCAACCCCTGGAGTAGATCCGCGAACTTCTGCCACCCATGGATACACCTTATTGGCTGGTAGCTGTCCTCCTTCTCCAGGCTTTGCTCCTTGTGCAACCTTAATTTGGATTTCATCTGCATGGACAAGATAATGACTGTTAACACCAAACCTTCCTGAAGCAACTTGTTTAATTGCACTGCGTCGTAAGTCACCGTTGGCATCACGGGTAAAGCGATCAGGCGATTCGCCACCTTCTCCACTATTACTCCGCCCTCCTATCCGGTTCATAGCAATTGCTAACGTTTCATGCGCTTCTTTACTAATCGAACCAAATGACATAGCGCCTGTCTTAAATCTCGCACATATAGAGGCAACAGATTCTACTTCTTCTATTGGGATTGACTTGCGTTTCTTAAAGGTTAACAACCCACGTAACGACTGCAAATTCTTTCTTTCGTCGGTCAATAGCTTTGAATACTCCTGAAACAATTCATAATTTCCAGTACGACAAGCATGCTGCAAAGTATGAATCGTTTGAGGATTGTATTGATGGTCCTCCCCATCTTTGCGGTATTGATATTCATCCCCTGATTCCAGAGTGCTATTTCCCCCACGCGTCGGATTAAATGCTCGCTCATGTCGCATACGCGTTTCTTGTTCGATTATATCTAACCCAATTCCACCCAATCTAGAAGCTGTATGTGTAAAATAGTTGTCAATAACGTCTTTATTTATGCCTATTGCTTCAAAAATTTGCGCCCCACAGTAACTTTGAATCGTTGAAATCCCCATTTTCGACAGCACTTTAATAATTCCATTTGTCACGGATTGGTTATATGTTTGAATTGCCTTCTCCGCTGAAAATGCAGTAATTTCCTCCGCTGCAACCATTGCTTCTATCGTTTGGTGGGCTAAATAAGGCGTAATTGCTTCAGCACCATAACCAAGCAATGTAGCAAAATGATGAACTTCACGCGCTTCCCCTGTTTCAACCAATAAGCTAATCTTTGTTCGCATCCCTTTGCGAATAAAATGATGATGCAATCCTGACACAGCTAATAGAGCAGGAATGGCTGCCTTCCGCTGATCGATGCCACGATCTGACAAAATTATCAGTACCGCTCCGTTCTCTACAGCTTGGTCAGCTTCTGCAAACAGATGCTGCAATGCTGTTTCTAATTTATTTTCTGTTGCATGCACACGAAAATGAATAGACAACGTGGTTGCCTTTAACCCTTCTAACTGTTGATAACGTATTTTATCTAATTCCTTACACGTTAGAATAGGGGTTTGTAATCGTATTTGCCGACAGCTATCTGCTGTTGGTCGCACTAGATTCCCTTCTGCTCCAATACTCGTTTCTTTCATAGTAATTAATTTCTCTCGAATAGCGTCGATTGGTGGATTGGTCACTTGGGCAAAAAGTTGTTTAAAATAGTTGTATAATAATTGAGGTTTTTTCGATAATACGGCTAGTGGCGAATCATATCCCATGGAACCAATTGGATCTTTCCCATCCTTCACCAAGGGTTTCATTATTTTTTGTAGATCCTCTCTTGTATAACCAAAGGCTTGTTGCTGAACCAACACATTTTCTTCTTGTCTTACCGATTGCGCTTGTATATCTGGGATATCTTCGAGTGCCACTTTATTTTGTAACCATGCTTTATAAGGCTGTTCCGTAGCAACTTGTAACTTAATATCATCATCTGGGACAATAATCCCTTTCTCCAAATCCACTAATAACATACGACCTGGCTCCAGTCGCCGTTTATAAAGAATATCATCGGCAAAAATATCTAATGCGCCTACCTCAGACCCAAGCACAATCATGCCGTCTTTCGTAACATAATACCGAGCAGGGCGCAAACCATTACGATCTAAACAAGCTCCTATTTGTCTACCATCGGAAAAAACAAGTGCTGCTGGCCCATCCCAAGGCTCCATTAATGAACTGTGGTAATCATAAAAGTCGCGCCGTTCCGCACGCATCGTCGTATCATTTGCCCATGATTCAGGTATCATCATCATGGCAGTATGTGCTAAAGACCTTCCTGATAAATGCAAAAATTCAAACGTATTATCGAATATAGATGAATCACTGCCATCATAATCAATAACGGGAAGCATCTTTTGCATATCTACTTCGGAAAAATAAGGAAAAGAACATAATTTTTCTCGTGCTCGCATCCAATTGACATTGCCACGTAATGTATTAAATTCGCCATTATGAATCGTGTATCGATTTGGGTGGGATCTTTTCCAGCTTGGAAAAGTATTCGTACTAAATCTGGAATGCACTAAAGCAAGTGCTGATTTAAAATCTGGGTGGTTTAAATCAATATAAAACGCATCTAACTGTTCGGGGATAAGCATCCCCTTATAAACAATGGTCGTTGTTGAGAGACTACAAATATACACATCTTCAAGCTCTGGGTGGAGTGATGCGGCTTGTTCCATTCGTTTACGAATCACATATAATTTACGTTCAAAAGCTTGTTGATCTTGTATATCTGTTGCTTTTTGAATGAAGATTTGCCGTATTGTCGGCTTTTTCTTCATTGCCAATTTGCCTATAAATGATTCATTCGTCGGTACAGGTCTCCAGCCAAGAAAATGCTGACCTTCTTCACGTATAATCTGTTCAAACATTGCTTTTGTTTGCAAACGAACTTCATGATCCTTAGGAAGAAAGAGCATTCCTACACCGTACTCCCCTTGAGCAGGGAGTTTTATCCCTTCTTTGGCACATTGCTTTTGAAAGAAGCGATCTGGTATTTGTGTTAAAATTCCTGCTCCATCACCAGTACTCGTATCGGCAGATTGGCCGCCTCTGTGTTCCATATTACACAATAGATTGATGGCATTTTGCACAATATTATGTGTTTTCTTTCCGTTAATATTGGCAATCATCCCAATGCCACAGGCTTCATGTTCAAAGTCAGGATGATACAATCCTTGCACTTTCGGGTAATCCTTTTTTGTCATCCAACTGTCCCCTTTCTTGACACCTGTTATGTCGGTTTCCTTGTTTGATGATTTCGAAAAATCACCCTGCAATCGTTGCCTACTTTTAAAAAAACTCGCTTATCACCCAATGGAGTGAAAGCTATTCTTTTGTATAATTAACGCTCCTGCAAGTGCTTTTCAAAGCATATGGCAGTTCTCTCAATGCGAGCCACGGCGGTTTCTTATACGGTAGGCGATATGCCTTTTTCCTAAGACAAAAAAAGTGTAGTAATATTACTATATCATAAACGAACGTTTAACTCAAAATTCTGATAAGTTATTTTAATACAAATTGATTTAATTTTACTAATTGAAAACGCTGTCATATCAATCTTTATAAAATTATCATGCATGATGAATGCATGAGGTTAAGCGCTTTTTCCACCATACCATGATAGATTTCTATCATATAAAATATTTTTTACGAAAGCTATTCTTTAATTCTGCCAGCAAGTGGTAAGCAGCATCAATAATCGTCGTGCTATAAGCCGATCATTGGACGGTAAGCAAAAAAGCACTTATCATTGCTTATTAAGAAGAATGAAGGGAATGGTATCATGTCTAAACAAAAAACCTTTCATCGCATTCCACTATCGGTGTTAGATTTAGCTCCGGTAAATGAAGGTAGTAATCCAAGGGAATCTTTTCAACATAGTGTGGAATTAGCAAAGCATGTAGAAGCGCTCGGATTTAACCGTTATTGGTTAGCGGAGCATCATAATATGCCTGGTATCGCGAGTTCAGCAACCTCTGTTCTAATCGGACATATTGCCGAAAAAACGAACCATATTCGGGTGGGTGCAGGCGGGGTTATGTTGCCTAATCATGCGACACTCGTCATTGCTGAACAGTTTGGAACGTTAGAGTCGCTTTACCCAGGTAGAATCGATCTAGGGCTAGGGCGAGCGCCTGGAACAGACCAAGCAACGTCATATGCTTTGCGTAGAACGTTAAACATGCGTGTGGAAGATTTTCCGATGCAAGTAAATGAATTACAGGACTATTTTGCCAAAGAACCAATATCTAAAGTGAAAGCTGTGCCTGGTCAAGGTTTGAATATTCCTATTTGGCTATTAGGCTCCAGTGACTTTAGCGCCAGATTAGCTGCACAAAAGGGATTGCCTTTCTCGTTTGCTAGTCACTTTGCTCCCGCATATACCATACCAGCTTTACGACTATACAGGGAGCAATTCCAAGCATCAGAACAACTTCAGAAGCCTCATGCCATGGTAGGTGTGAACGTTATTGCAGCAGATACAGATGAAAAAGCAAATTATATTGCTACCTCGTTGCAACAACAGTTCTTGCATTTACGTCGTGGACAACCGACGAAGCTTAAAGCACCAATAGAAAATGTGGAAGCACATTTCTCTGAATTCGAATTGCAAGCTATTAAGCAAACACTTGATCCAACAACAACCATTATTGGTAGCAAAGAAACCGTTAAACAAGGGCTAGAGCATTTCTTGGAGAAAACAGAAGCGGATGAAATGATTATTAGTTCACAAATCTACCATTTAGAGGATCGCTTGCGTTCCTTTGAAATAATTAGCGAATTAATGGACGAAACAAATAGCTAGCGACACGGAAAGAGCGGTCCAGCAACTTGCTTGGATCGCTTTTTCCATAAGATAAAAAAGTATAAAAATGGTTGCTTTGGGATGCCGATTTAACGGAATAGCCACGTCCGGCTCCATCGCCCAGCAACTAGGCGACTTCGAATTGCGGTTCGTGCTAAATAGGGGCCGACTAAAAAACGGGCTTGCCTTAGGGCGTCGGCATACCCCTGATGTAGTGGCATGATTCCTAAAACTTTCGTTGTTTCCTTCCACTCGCTACGTAGCTAAACGGGCGCCCCAAGCCTTTGTTCTTACATACTGCTTTAATCCTTTTGCTTACGTAATAGCTGTTTAATTTCTTCCAGCTCTTCTTGTAATTCTGCGAGCTTTATATCCGTTGGGGAAGGTGATTCTTCCCTATTTGCTTCTTCCACATTGTTTACCACAACACCGACAAATAAGTTTACAATAACGAAAGCACCAATTAAAATGAACGTCACAAAATACCACCAAGAAGATGGATCTTCTGCTAAAATAGGTCGCATCACACCACTTGCCCAAGATTCTAAGGTAATAACTTGAAACAAAGTTAACAGTGATTGATGCAGGGTGCCAAAATATTCTGGAGCGATAGAATGGTAGAGTAACGTTCCAATTACGCCATACACATAGAAAAATAATCCTAATAACAGTAAAATCGTTCCCATTGATGGTATGGTTAGTAACAAGGCGTTGACCATTTTTCGCAATGAAGGAATAATGGAAATTGCACGTAAAACGCGAAGCACTCGCAAAATCCTTAGTACTGTTACATAGGAGCCTACTAGTAGATGCCCACTTAGTACAATGACAAAATCAAAAACACTCCAAGGATCTGTGAAAAAAGCTTTGATAGAAGTGCTTCCAATTAAACGAATGACGATTTCCACGGTAAATATCCACAGCAAAGTTGCATCAATGATCATTAGCCAATGTCCGTATGTATTCGCAATCTGCGGATACGTTTCTAGCCCTATTAATATAGCATTTATAATAATTAAGCTAATGATGATATTCATAAATACTGGGCTGTTTGAAAGAGCCGAGCATCTTTGTTGTATCGCTGTCATATGCTACCACGTTCCCCCCATTATGTTCTGTTGTCATTTTACCTATTTTATGTGGATTTGTCACTTATCAACAGGGAACATCAAACTTCAATCTTTTTGAGAGCTAAGCTTATGAAATTAATACTATATATATAAAAGGGAAATAAGATTCAACTTTATAAAACATATCATATACCTCCCCTTTCAAAGAAAATGAAACATCATTCATCCAATTATAGTTAATTAATCATTGATTACAAAAACATATAAAATTATTTATCAATATTATATTTGTTGTTAACAAACCTTGTTTTATCCCCAATTCTTACAGCGTCGTTTTTGCTTTTACTATATTCGTCTTAGGGAAGTATAACAAGTTTATTCAATTAATATATGAAACATGGAAGGAATATTACTTACTCAAAAAAGGAAGAGATAATTGCATAAGGGTTTTATAAAGCTTGAATACTATTCGTAGTTGCTTATTTATAGTGACTTTGTTCATGTTGCATGTTGTTTTAAATAGGAATATAGGAAAATCTGTTTTATATGAGCCCCATTCCTGTTTTACATATGTCAATTTCATTAAATTAGTTTGATTTTTAATGGAAGCATTCTCCACATATGAAACTTCCTTCGTTTTTTAAATACGCTTTTATTTCTGTCATCCCTTTACGCTTTGGGTAGCGCATTTTTATAAAAACAACATCGTCACCCTTGATTTGTTTACCGCATTTAGTACACTTAGGTTCTTCTCCAAACATTTATATCACCCCTAATCAAATTTTGTTTATTTATTCTTATTACGATTAAGTTTTAATAAAAGTTCCTTCAAAGGCTAAATGTCATAGTGAATTTTGAAAGCCGCAAACTATCACAAGTATCCTTCATTTCAAATACAAATGATGACAAAAGGAACTCTTTCATATTGTGTTTAGTGCTTTCATTGCTACGGCTACCAATAATTTAAAAACCAAGTAAGATGTTGTCTAGATATTTAGTAGGCACACCTTAAGTTTCAAACATCAACATTTACCTTTAACAGTAGCCATTATTAGAAAAACTTGGCTTGTCGCCAAGTCTTATGGCGAATGGCATAGTTTTTCTTATACTATAAACCTTTAAACTTTTATACTTTCCTATAGTGTAAAAAAACGACTGACCCAATAAAGAATGAATCAGTCGTAAAAATAGGGGTATAGTATCTGTTTAAACAGCTGCTTTTTTTTACCTTAAGCTTTCATTTTTTTAGCTACATCAATCGTACGTCTTGCTTGATGCTTCACAGCTTCTTCAACATCTTCTACCATTTTTCCGTCTTGTCCTTGTGTTACGCTAACACCATACGGATTTCCACCTGATGTAAAAGCAACTTCATTTGTATATCCTGGTGGTACAATGATTGCACCCCAGTGCATCATGGATGTATATAAAGATAAAACGGTCGCTTCATGCCCACCATGTGGATTAGAAGCAGAAGCCATTGCACTTACAACTTTATTAGCTGTTTTACCAGCTGCCCAAAGGCCACCTTGCATATCTACAAATTGCTTCATCTGTGAAGCGACATTACCAAACCGCGTTGGTGTAGAGAAAATAATGGCATCTGCCCATTCAATATCGTCTGAAGTAGCTTCGGATATATTTTTTGTTTCCTCAACATGGGCTTGCCATGCTGGATTAGCTGCGATTGCCTCTTTTGGTGCAAGCTCTGGAACCTTTACAAGCCTTACTTCTGCACCTGCTTCACTTGCTGCTTCTTTTGCCCAGTTCGCTAGTTGATAGTTAATTCCTGTAGAACTGTAATAAATGACTGCTAATTTTACTTTTTCCATAATATTGTCTCCTTTATTTTTCTTGCTAGATTGGATAGAAGTTTTATCAAAATAGAGAAATATGATCCTTATCTAGTTCTAAACTTTCCATTCCTGCTGCAATTTATTACAAAGCAACGTAGTTATTGTATCCCTATCTTTTTCATGGTAAGCGCGCATACGGAACGTCTACTATATACTTCCTATTTCAACAAGGAACGAATAGAGGAGAAAACACTCGCCTACATTAAAGATTCACTTTATAACTAGGTTACTTTATGTAACTAAAATACCCTATTCAAATACCTTTGTCAAATAAACGATCTTTATGACAAAAGTCATCGTTTTCTGAAAGCATCTGATACTTATGTAAAAACTTACATAGGGACAAGTAGCTTTCATAACGGAGGGCGACTCACGCTCCGCACGACGGCTGGTGGTTTGCCTATAACGCAAAATTTTTACTTACTATTTGTTGTTACCTTTAAAAAAACAATCTATAATAGCATTGTGACAAGTGTCTAAAAACATTAATCTCATAAAAAAGGGAGCATTGTGGATGGGAAAAAGAATTTTCTATTTTTTATTAACAAACGTTTTAGTGCTATTAACGATTAGTATTATTTTTATGCTAATACCTGGAACATGGAATTATATTGGTGAGAATGGGCAATTACAACTTGGTACATTACTCATTTTCAGTGCCATTATTGGTTTCACAGGATCTTTTATCTCATTAGGGTTGTCTCGTTGGATGGCCAAAAAAATGATGGGTGTACAGGTGCTAGATCCTAATGGCAATTTGAACGCGCAAGAGCGACAAATTGTTGATAAAGTACATCGTCTATCGCGTGCTGCCGGATTAATGCACATGCCTGAAGTAGGGATTTATCAAGCAAAAGAAGTAAATGCGTTTGCTACAGGGCCTACTAAGAAACGGTCACTTGTTGCTGTATCAAGTGGCTTATTACAGGAAATGGATGATGACGCTATTGAAGGGGTGATTGCCCATGAAGTTGCACACATTGCCAATGGCGATATGGTAACAATGACATTACTGCAAGGTGTTGTAAATACCTTTGTCGTCTTCCTTGCGCGCATCGCGGCTTTCATTGTGACTCGTTTTGTAAAAGAAGAAATAGCGCCTATTGTGCATTTTCTAGCGATTATCTTCTTCCAGATCATCTTTTCTGCACTTGGTAGTCTCCTTGTATTTGCTTATTCCAGACACAGAGAATTTCATGCTGACAAAGGTGGGGCTGACTTAGCAGGAAAAGATAAAATGCGTCATTCATTAGAAGCATTAAAGTTGTATTCCAATCGTGTACGTCAGGAAGAACAAGCTATTGCTACATTAAAAATTAACGGTAATAAGAAAGCGTCTATATTTTCAACACACCCAAGCTTAGATGAACGAATTGCTCGCTTATCTTAAACTTAAGTACGTCTGAGAAGAATCGCACCGATCATGCTATTCTTGTATTGAAATGTGTTAAACGAAAATGCAAGGCAACCTCGAGCCCTGATAAATGGGGTTGCCTCTTTTTATACATGCTTAAAAAGGTTTGATGTGTTTTACTTTTTTAATTCATTCCGTGCAGAACTTGCCTTTTTTCCTTTATACCTGACCTGAAATCCTGTTAAATAGGTAGCAACATACGATAAATTCGGAAACACCATATCCGCATCTCGCATATCCTCTTCTCTTCCCCCGACCAGTATGGAGGTTAGACCAGCTTTTTTCCCCGTTTCCATATCAACATGCCGGTCGCCAATCATATAACTAGCCGGTAAATCAATCTGATACTTCTTAGCTAATCGTTCAATCATAGTCGGATGTGGCTTTCTGCAAGCACATCCCGCATGTGGTTTATGCGGACAATACGCAATAGCATCAATTACTGCACCGTGAATTGCCAATTCTTCTGTCATTCTTTGATGAACGTTCGTTAAATCATCCTCCGTCATATAACCTAAGCCAATACCACCCTGATTCGTTACAACAAATACAGCATAACCGAGCATGTTAAACTGTTTTATTGCTTCTCCAACACTAGGCAACAGGAAAAAATCTTCTAGCTGATTAACAAACTTAACACGATCTGACAATACTTCATTAATAACACCGTCACGGTCAAGAAACACTGCTGATGATTGCATATTTTCACCTCCATGTAGTAAAGCTTCCATAATAGACGACTTATATTTTCTATACAACGATAGGATCTAAATTTTAAGAACTACTGCCATTCACTTAACTGCGCTTTACAAAACGCAAATAAAAAGCTTCATCTCTCTAATAAAGAAATGAAGCTTATAATTATATTATTTGGAACCCCTTTGTTTTCATGCGCTTATTAAAAAATTATTTTTGTTCGATTAGTTCACGCATCGTCCCATTTTTCGCAAAATTAATATGCCAACTAAACGCTTTTTCCAAATTATGCGGTGTCTGTCCCCCACCTTGTAAAGCGTCTCTGTAGTATTCCCATAATTGCTCTTTATACATCGGATGTGCGCAATTTTCAATGATTAATGGAACCCTCTCTCGCGGAGCTAAACCTCTTAAATCCGCATAGCCTTGCTCCGTAACAAGTACATCCACATCATGCTCTGTATGATCCACATGCGATACAAATGGCACAATACTAGAAATATCGCCTGCTTTTGCAATGGACTTCGTGACAAAAATGGATAACCTAGCATTTCTAGCAAAATCACCGGAACCGCCAATTCCATTCATCATCTTCGTTCCACATACATGTGTTGAATTTACATTTCCGTATATATCAGCTTCTAAAGCCGTATTAATTGCAATAATACCTAGGCGACGAATAATTTCCGGATGATTGGAAATTTCTTGCGGACGCATAATGATTTTATCACGGTAGGCATCAAACCTGCTAAAAACATTCTGCATTTTTTGCTCTGATAATGTTATGGAGCAACAAGAAGCAACGCTTACTTTTCCAGCATCTATTAAATCAAATACAGCATCCTGCAACACTTCCGAATACACTTCTAAATTTTTAAATTCCGACTGGAGCATACCGTGAAGCACCGCATTTGCAACGGAACCAATTCCTGATTGTAAAGGAGCCAATTGTTCTGTTAAACGCCCCTCGGCAATTTCTTTTCGTAAAAAATCCAGTAAATGACTAGCCATTATTTCTGTTTCATGATCTGGCTGTACAATCGTCGATGGAGAATCTGGCTGGTTTGTAAATACAATTCCTCGAACCTTCTCTATATCAATCGGAATACCGATTGTTCCAATCCGATCTGCAACTTTTTGGAGCGGTATAGGCTCTCGTTCCCCCTGTTGATTAGGACTATATAAATCATGCACGCCTTCCAATAATTGTGATTGTGACGTATTGATTTCAATGATTATTGACTTTGAATGTTCCGCAAAGACAAGCGAATTTCCAATCGAAGTAGTTGGTATGACCTGCCCGTCATCCGTTATAGAAATCGCTTCCAAAACGGCGTAATCCACCTTTTCTAACACATTTGCTCTTACCATTTCCGCCGTATGCGAAAGATGATGATCAACAAATAAATGTTCCCCAGCATTTATTTTCTTTCGCATCGTCGGATCAGCCTGAAATGGTAAGCGTTTATGAATAATACCTGCATCTGCCATCATTTTGTCAATATCAGAGCCTAAAGAGGCGCCTGTAAACACATTGACTTTCAGTTTTTCACCCGCTTCAGCTCGGTGAATAAGCGCTGTCGGCACAGCTTTTACATCCCCTGCCCGGGTAAAGCCGCTTAAGCCTAGCGTCATACCATCTTGAATCCAAGATGCTGCTTCTTCCGCAGTCACTACTCGGTCATGTAAACGAGCATCGCCGATTCTATCCAATTTTCTCCCCATCCCTAGACCCCTTTCCATTTTATTAAGAATATACAATCTATTTTATATGAAGCGCTTTCTTATTTGCGGATCTATGACAGAAATAGATAGAATCGGATTGAAGCAGAATATATATTGTTTAAAACACAGACCTAAAAGCCTAATAATTTTCGAAAATAACTGGAATACGATTGACTTACAGGAAGTTGATCTCCGTTATCCATAGCTAACAAAAAAGTAGAATGTGTATCAGGATAAATATGTGTAATATGGTTTACGTTCACAATAAATGACCGATGACAACGGATAAAATATTCCCTCGGTAACATATATTCAAATTCCTGAAGTGCTTTCCGATGTATACCTGTAAATTCTTTCGTAACCACCCATGTCTTCCTTTCCTTTACTTCCAAGTAAAGGACATCATGAAACGAAAGCGGCTTCCAACCATCTGATGTTTTCACTGTAATAACAGACTTACCTTCTGTTAGCGCTGGATAAATCGCCATTACACAACCTTCTAGTTCATTGTTATAGTGAAATGGTACAGCCATTCCATGGTAAGGAACACCATATATTTGCCGATCAATAAACTCGGATACCTTTTGTTCGGAGACAATTGCTTTATCTGCTAGCGTTCCTTCCTTAATTGGGTCACCGGGACGAATTTTCAAATCAACTCGTAAGCTTGGACGATAGTAGATATACGCTGTCGTCGAAGTAACAGCAATAGAAACTTCATCAGAAAACAACTCCCCAATTACATCCAATAAAGAACTCGTCGTAAGTCGTTGCATTTTTCTAGATACCCCTTTGCGAAGTCATTCATTATTTCAATTCGTTACAGCTGGTTATGGCAAAAGTTATTTTATATTATGAAAGCTTTTGTCTATCAAATTCTGCGTAGAAATAAAGAGATGGTTCCGGCCTAGCGTCATGACGATTTTTATCATGTAAATGTTTCTGGCATGACTACTGCGACTACTTCTGCCTTGGCACAACAAATTTTATCCGCATAAACTTCCGTCATAATTTTAAACTTTTTCGGATGGATCTCCTCTACCATACCAATTGCTTTCAGTGGCGTACCATGTGGCGTTGGTTTCATAAAATCTACATGCAAGGATGCAGTAACAAAGCGAGGTGGCTCTGCCCCATCCCCAATGACATACCCATTTTTCTTATGCAACACCATGGAAGCGGAGCCAGTACCGTGACAGTCAATTAATGAAGCAAGTAAGCCCCCATATACAAAGCCCGGAATCGCCGTATGTTCTTTACGTGGAGTATATGTAGTTACCGTTTGTTCACCATCCCATACTGTTTTTAATTGTAGCCCATATTCATTAAGTCTTCCACACCCATAGCACCAAGCATAATCTTCTGGATAAATATCTTGAATTGCCTGTTCCTCCATTTCTTCCCCTCCTTTTTGCCTAGTATATCACAGCTTCATATAGTAACTCGTTAATTAGATTATTTTTTATAAAATTACTAATCTTAAAACATAAACTTATAAGATTTCTAGTGATGACATTGGTTATAATGTTCGCTAGAATAAGCATAGAAGGGGTTGTTCAAATAAATTTCCTTCGTTAAAATAATAAGTTGGAGCTATGTTTCATAATTATTCAAAAGAAAATTTAGAGATGGGGTTTTGTGGCATGAAAAAGCTAGTCATATTAGGCGGGGGATATGGCGGTCTGAAAGCGCTATTAAGTTTACTTGACCATCAGTTGCCAGAAGATGTAGAAATTACACTTGTCGACAGGAATCCTTATCATTCTGTGAAAACAGAATTTTATACAATTGCAGCTGGGACGTCTGCAGATAAAGACGTACGCCTCCATTTTCCTGACGATGAACGTGTTCGTTATGTGTATGGAGAAATTAAAAAAGTGGATACATCCAATGCAATAATTACTTTCTCCAATAAAAGTGAGGTTATCAAGTACGATTACCTCATCATCGGATTAGGTTGTGAAGATAACTATCATGGTATTGAAGGCGCCAAAGAGTTCACGCATAGTGTACAGACATTTTCCAATGCAAGAAAAACAGGGGTTGCTGTTTGTGATTTAAAAGCATATGGGAAGGTGTCTATTGTAGGTGCTGGATTAAGTGGTATTGAAGTAGCCTCAGAAATTAGAGAGAGCAGACCTGACTTAAATATTCGTTTACTTGATCGTGGTGCAACCGTATTAAAAGCATTTGATCCTAAAATTCAACAATATGTAGCGGAATGGTTTGTTGCAAATGATGTTGACGTGTTACATCATGCAAACGTAGAGTATGTGGAAAAGGATGGCGTTTGCAATAACGGTGTTTGCTATGTTAATGACGTTACTATTTGGACAGCTGGCGTGAGACCAAATTATTTAGTGCGAGAACTTTCATTTGCTAAAGATGAACAAGAAAAAATTATTGTCAATGAGTATTTCCAAGTGCCAGAGAATACAAATATATACGTAGTAGGTGACTGCGCTTCTTCCGAATTTTCACCGAGCGGTCAGCTTGCTGGCCAACAAGGCGAACGCGTAGCGGAAGTGTTGTTAGCTGTATTGCAAGGAAAACAACCGAAGAAACCAAAAGAAATTAGATTAAAAGGAACATTAGGATCACTTGGAAAATCAGATGGCTTTGGCAATATGATGCAGAAATCATTGACTGGTCTATTGCCGCGTATTGCAAAATCAGGTGTACTTTGGTTAAGTAAGCGGCACTAATTTTACTAGATGATAGAACTACATTGCGGTTTTTTTAGTTCATAGATGTGGCAACTAAGGAGTATAAGAAGAACTTAGCTTATCGTCAAGTCTTATGGCGAAAGCTGTAGTTTTTCTTATACGATAAACCTTTAAGCTTTTTACTTTCCTATAATATTAGAAAAACTTGGCTTGCCGCCAAGTCCCATAGCTGAAGCCTTCGTTTTTCTTATACTATAATCAATAATAATTTTTATACTTTCTTATAGTGGAACAAAGGCTCGGGGCGCCCGGTTAGCAACGTAGCGAGTGGAACGAAGCAACTAAACTTTTAGGAATCATGGTGAACCAATGATCACTTATCGTAGGGCGATTCGTGAAGTCGCCTAGTTGCTGGGCGCTGGAGCCGGACGTGGCTAAATAACTTAGTAAGTTTATCCACAGCTGCAAAATTTTATAATTTCCCACTAGCGTTGCATAAAAAGTAATGCTTCAAGTCAAGCGTTAATTTTCCATTTGAGACATATGTAACAGAATTTTCTGATATATGTTATTTGTACACAATGAAAAAAAGACAACAGGCATGAGAGGTAGCCCTTCATCCATTTTTTGAATAGTATATACTTTTAAACGAATGGATCGTATGTTAAATCATCTAAGTGTAACACGTCTCCTGTCTCATATTGTGCTAGGGTCTCTGCAAAAATTCGCTCATTGTCCCACCTTCGTCGTCCACTGGACTCTCGCTCTGGTTCTTTACGTACTTTCAAAATAAAGGTTGCCATGGATTGATCGTAACCATCCTTTATCCAACGCAACATTTCCAGCAAGGTTCCTTTGAAACCTATTTTATTTTTCATTAGGATGATCAGGCAAAAGGT
>NZ_JABXHF010000005.1:0-99787 GCF_013393565.1 Virgibacillus sp. | reverse complement strand
ATGGAAAAGCTGATTTTTCTGCTAGTGTTGACCCAAAAGAATTTAAAGTAAATAGCATGGGGGAAAAAGAAGGATTTCCTAAAGTAAAAGAAGAGTGCAAAGAAGAGGTTTGTGATTATTAAATAGGACGGTATTCAGCATAGTAAAATCAAACCATTTAGTTTGAATCAAACCTCGCCCCTCTACCCGACTATAAACATAAGCAAGATAACTATGGCTTTTCTTACATTTCCAAAATACTTTATCATGAGATCCTTTTGTCACATCGGCAGGTGTTAGGTCTCCATTCTGATTGTAGTCCCATTCACTTGCAAGATGCGGATGTGTAGTAGAAAGACAGTTAGTAAAATTGACCCTTTTACCTGCACAATAAGGACATCCCTCACCGCCACCAGTTCTCTCATTAATCATCTTATCGTATGTTGATCCACACGTTTGACAATCCCAATACACAAGTTGATTAGAAAAAGGTAAATATGTAACGGGAGAGTTAGAGTCGTTCTTCTCATAGTTCCATTCTTTTGAGATTTCAGGAAACAATAATTCCAAGTTATACTCTTCTGTTGCTACTTTCCATGACAAACCTCCATAACCTTGGGCTTTACTGCCAATTTGAGCTAAAGTTACTTGCTTTTGTTCACAGATAAACCATGCCTTGAAATTTGAATATTGCCTGAAATGTTCGGGTCTTAACGGATAGTTTTCCTCATAGTCCCATATGGTTTCTATTTCTGGACACTTTTCCAATAGATTACTTTTTTCTATAATAGGTGGAATTTGAGCAAGTATAGGGATATTGACAATAACCTTTTTCTACTAATAATCGACTCTTTTCCTTATCAATCACTATTCTTTCCCTATGGGTATGTCCCCCATCATATTCAATAATAAGGTTCAGTGAAGGGATGAAAACATCTACGGATTTATACGTTCCAATTCCCTCTATTTGAGCATTTAATTCTGCATCAGTAAAAGGTTGTTTAATATAAAAATATATTGCCAGTTCTGGAAAGCTAACATTATATCTTTCATGGCATTTTGGACATCCAGTATTCTTTATTGCCCTACTTTTTGCTTGTGTTTCCCAAACATGCTCACATTCTTTGCACCTCCTAAACAATGATCTTATCTGAACCAGATCTTACATTGACTAAGGTGTTCTCATTATTTTCTTATGGATGCCATTCTTCAATTAAATCAGGTCGTTCTTCTGCAATGAAACCTCTTGTGTTCTTCATTTTTCTCTCCATGTATCTTGATAACAATTTATTAATTCAAGAATACCACTATTGTCTTATTTCGTCTTACTTCCCATCATTACTTTCTCCTACTATATATCCCTGCTAAAATGTCGGTATCCAAAGCCACTCCCCCCCAACCCCTTATTCCCCAAGGCTTCCACCCTCTTATCTCGATTTTTTCTTCCCTCCATTATGTTATTAATTTCTTCCCCAAAAGCCCCATTTTCGCCTTCTTTTTTCCACTATGGGTTGTATCGAATATTCGGATAATGTTAAATAGATCTTCCCTGAACGAGAACAGAAATAAGAAAAAAACATGAGAAAAGAGAACTGAAATGCCTCTTATTTCATCACTCTCTTTCTTCTTTCCCGTGTTCTTTCGAAATGTATAGAAAGCGATATGAAAACCACCTGAATCCCTATTGGACAAGGAATTGAAGAGATACTGAACAAAACAAAAAGACTGAATCCGTATTGGACCCAGCCCTAATTTTATATTGTTTTTTGTAGAAAAAGCGATTGAGTACATATTGTTCGCCTGCTCTTTTTCTTCTCTCTTCCTTCCGCTCCGGATACCAACTTTTTAGCAGTAGGTACCGACTTTTTAGCAGAGGGAAGTGGATTTTAGCAGGGCGATACATCACTTCAAATCCCAACTTCGCCCTACTCCACAGTCACACTTTTTGCCAAGTTACGAGGTTTATCAACATCGCAATCACGATGTAATGCAGCGTAGTAAGAAAATAGTTGTAATGGCACAACACTAGCAAGTGGTGTGAGCAATTCATGAACATGCGGGATGACAAATGCATCCGTATCTCGCTCTAGCCCCTTCATACTAATAACCATATCATTCGCTCCACGTGCTACTACTTCCTGCACATTGCCACGAATGGAGTAATTCACATTTTCCTGAGTGGCCAATGCAATAACTGGAGTTCCTTCTTCAATTAAAGCAATCGTTCCATGCTTTAATTCTCCACCAGCAAAGCCTTCAGCCTGGATATAGGAGATTTCTTTTAGCTTAAGAGCTGCTTCTAAGCACACGTGGTAATCTACGCTTCGACCGATAAAAAATGCGTTGCGAGCTGTATGCAAATACTTCCGTGCCAAATCTTCTATCGCTTCTTTTTGATCGGTTAGCACTTCCATTGCATTAGCAACGATCGCTAGCTCCTGCATTGGATCAAAATCCAACGGTAATCCCTTTGTTTTTGCAGTGTCGACTGCTAATATAGCCAATACGGCAATTTGCGCTGTATAAGCTTTGGTAGAAGCTACCGCAATTTCTGGACCTGCATATAAGTTTAACGTATAATCTGCTTCACGAGAAAGGGTGGATCCAGGCACATTCGTAATCGTTAATGCTGGATGTCCCATTTCTTTAATTTTTACTAATACAGCACGACTGTCTGCTGTTTCTCCACTTTGGGAGATAAAAATAAACAACGGTTTTTCTGACAATAATGGCATGTTATATGAAAATTCACTGGCAATATGAACTTCGACTGGAACGTTGGCAAGTTTTTCGATAAATTCCTTTCCAACTAACCCAGCATGATAACTTGTTCCTGCTGCAATAATATAAATACGATCACAGCTGTTCATAGCCTGACGAATGTTCTGATCTAGTTTAAGTTCATTATTTTCTGTTTGATATTCGCGAATAATTTTACGCATAACAAACGGCTGCTCATCGATTTCCTTTAACATGAAGTGAGGGTACGTCCCTTTTTCAATATCATTGGCATCGATTTGAGCTGTATATGGTTCACGCATAATGGAATTTCCATCAAGATCATGAATTTCAATATATTCACGATGAACGAGCACTACTTCCTGATCATGAATTTCGACATACTGATCCGTTGCTTTTAATGTTGCCATGGCGTCACTTGCAACAACATTAAATCCGTTACCTAATCCAACTAACAAAGGACTCTTATTTTTAGCAACATACAGCGTATCTTTGTTCTCATGATCAATCATACCGATCGCATAGGACCCCTTTAATAGACGCATTGCTTTACGAAAAGCTGCTGCTGTATTGTTTGTTTCTGCGAACAGCTTTTCAATCAGTTGCACAATGACTTCTGTATCTGTTTCACTAACAAAACGCACGTTCCCAAGATAGTTCTCTTTTAATTCTTGGTAATTTTCGATAACGCCATTATGAACAAGGGTAAATCTGCCAGACACGCTTTGATGCGGATGTGCATTCTCTTCGCTTGGCACACCATGAGTCGCCCAGCGCGTATGACCGATTCCCATCGTTGCACGTAATGAGCTATCTATGCTTTCTCTTAATTTTGCAATTCGACCTTTTACTTTCACAACTTGAACACCTGTGTCATTTAAAGTTGCAATACCTGCTGAATCATAACCTCTGTATTCAAGCTTTTCAAGACCATTTAGTAAAACTTCTTTCGTATCATCCTGGCCGATATATCCTACAATTCCACACATCGTTGTAGTCCTCCTTGTAAAAAAGGGGCAGGACAAACGATCCAAATAAAATATACTTTATAGGGGCGTTGTACTGCCCCTTTCTCGTGATTGTTTTTGTAACATCTTGCCGTTTCCCTTTGGCCAACAAGTTGCCTCGTTGTTTTAAGGAAGAGCGTGACAATTGAGATGTACAATCGGGAGGCACCCGCCGAACATTCGATAACCTCCAACCTCGTCAACTATGCTTTCTCCCGTTCGATTGCATAGTCCTGGCGCTTTAGAAAAACGGTTTTACTTTAATGCTCCTTTCTATATTTGAATCAATGTAAAAACTAAATCTTTAAGCGAAAGCTCCCATTGTTATACTACAAGCTACTTTCCTTATACTATAAACCTTTAAACTTTTATACTTTTATAGTACAAAAAAGGGTTCACCACATTTTAACCTTGATTTGTATTTTTAGTCAATCATTTTTTTATTAAAGCTGTATAGAGGAGCCTGATCCCTGACAATAGATAAAACAATGATTTGATTATAAATATATTATGAAAAAAATATTCAAACGTGAAAAACCAGCAGTGGATTGAAAAAACGAGACAAACATTATTTTGTCATCGTTATCAGTATTGCATCCATCATAATGTGCAATATAATGTTGGCTTACCAAAAATGTTTATTGGATTGGTAGAGGCGTATAGTGGAAAACATGCCAATAATAGTTAAACCAATACTAATTACAAGGAGTGTGTGCCATACAAAAACAGGGGAAAAAGTAAGGGTGTTCCCATGATAAAATACAATAATTCCACTCATAATAACAAACAGTAGCAAGGTAAGAAGCACGTACATGGTTAATGCAGCAAAAAAATAGAATAAATTGCGATTGCGCTTAATAATTTCTTGACGGACAGGATAATTCTGGATGTCTTTTGTTTGATTGGCAAAAATGTACCAACGTCCTCTTTGACAACATTCTCCCCATCCGCTTTGGTGTAATAATAGAGGCAGCTTATGGTGTTGCTTTTTTTGATAAGCAATATGATATTGAATCGCCTGAGGTTGGTTGCCTGCTTCGAAGATAAACAAACGGTAAAGAGGCTTTATGTCCACCAATTGCTCTCCTTGCAAAGCTTTTGCCTGAAGCCATTTTTCTGTCTTTTTTACATTATAACTCCAAAATGGCTTCCACACTGTTTTCACTCTCCATGACCTCCTTGCATATTGTACGGCAATTAACTACCTTCGTTTAATCATATGTTTTCATCTTAGAAATATGATGTTACTTTCACTTCACAAACACGGTTTTCATTGTAAAAACAGAAGGAAAAATAGTGCTAAACCCTTATGCTAGATCTACCATTTTCTTATCCTTTAAAGTGAATCTTAAATCAGTTAAATTTAAGTGGCGATTTAAGTACTGTTATCTCCTCTTAAACTTGCCAGCTTGTATCTTCCAACAACTTATTTACGTGATACACGTTTTGTGTCAAAAATTACCCTTGTAGATAAGATGCATTTCCCCAATTAACCGCGGCTAGTAAAATACCATCCATACTGCTTTTAAAATGCAAAAAATATCAGCCAATTTCCTGACTGATATTTCACCATCTAAAGGAACACATCTTTGTTTCTATCTAAACTTTTAATATCTTTCCACTTTTTTCTTCATTCGTTTGTAATACAAGCTAGACTGTATAAAAAAAGCAGTAAACTGAATAATGATAATTCCAAAAACTAGTAATTTAAATGTATCCCCATTATATAAAGCGAAATCCCTAAATATATAGACATATACTAAAATAGCGGGTATTAAAAATGCTAAATGTGTCATTGTAACTCTTCTTGCGTGTTTTAATTTATGACCTTCATCGTAATACAGTTGCAAATAAAAATAAGGAGATAATTAAGAGCCTAACTCCATAATTATCTCCTACATATTCATGCATGACACTAACAAGCATTTCTTTGGTGTTTTAACAACACATATTGAATAAGCTTATTAAGTTTACAGTGTAAAAAATTTGACAACTCTCTCTTCCTTGTTTAGAATAACTTATCTAACTTAATAGTTAGCACCTATACACAGCCTTTTAAAAGTCGAATCCTTTTTATTATAAGACTATTATTAGGCTGCTTTTTTTTCATCTTTATATTCTTTATTACGTTTCTTCATCTGTTTTACATACCAAACAAATAAGCTCAAATATGCTGCAATTGTTCCCAACGCTGTTAACACTGGTATTAATTCGAAACCATTAGCAGCTTTCCCTATTAATATAGCAATAAATTTTTCAACTGGCCCCTCCAGTGTAGAATGTGTAATGAGTGCTCCACTTTCAATTCCAGAAGGCATGGCTCCAACAGATGTTGCAACGTCTGTTACAAATGGCGCTATTACTGTCCCTGACCAAAGAAAGACGGGAATCATAATGGTACCTATTAAAATCATTCGGATAATTTTCCCTCGACAAACAACTAACAAAGCCGGAGTTAAACCAATTGCAATAATACCTCCTAAAGGAAGAATACCATTACCAGGTAAAATGAGAGCAATAAATAGCATAATTGGAGCTAAGACATTAGCTGCTGCCCACATTTCAGGACGAGCTGCTAGGAACGGCCAATCAATACCAATATTAAAAGTCCGACCTTGTAAGCGCTTACTCATAAAGGTTGTAATTCCTTGAGAAATTGGCTCCATCGCAGCTATAAACCATGTGCCGACTATAGAAAATAATTCAAGAGCTGTACCACCAATAAAAGCTAATGCGAAGATAGTTGTGACGGATTGTTGCCCTAACAAACCAACAAAAGCCCCTAAGTAAATACCAATAGCAAATTTACTTCCCCAGAAACCTATCTTTTCATTCAACCACGCTGCGTCAAAATCGTATTTATCAAGAAATGGCATTACCTTTTCAAAGAATTTATCAAATAGCATAATTAAAGGGTTTAGCAAAAAGTTTAAATGTGTCGTTGTCGTTGGATTTGATTCAGGCATGTCCAGTAAATCATTAAATGTTGGCTTCATTAAATCAGCGTTGATAAATTTCATAACTCCTAACATGATAACTAATAGAGTAGCAATAAAAAGATTATTAGAATAAAACATAACTAGCAGACCCGTTATCGATAAATGCCAAAAGTTAAAAATATCTACATCAAGTGTGTCCGTTTTATTCAAAACTAATAATACAAGATTGACAATAACTAAAATCATTAAGAAAAATAACGTATATGCCGATCCCCAAGTAATGGTAGCAAGCGGAGCCCAGCCTACATCAGTGATAGTTAATTCGATGCCGGTAGACTTTACAAAATCCTGCAAGGCAGGTGCAAAATTACTAGTCAATAAATCAATAACTGCCCCAATACCCGTTAATGCGATTGCTAATTTAAGACCGCCTTCAAGCGCTTTACTCACTTTAACTCTCATTAATACCGCAAGCAAAGTAAGTAATATAAACATCATTGGTGCTGCACCTAAATCAATAATAGGCTGAAATATTGAGTTTGCAAATTTAATAATTGCTTCCATTCTTCACACACCTTTCAAGAAATAAGTTTATTTCTTTATTTTTTTGATAGCGCTTACTAATTCTTCGAAAACCGGTTCCGCCATAGCAGGTATGCGGTAGAGAATAGGCCCGGCCTCTATTGTAGGAATATTTATATCAAAGCTAAATTTAATCTTAGAAATTGGAGTGAAAATATCATACTGATCCATCATCTCCTTGTTAATATCCTTTACTACTACAGCATCTACCTTGACATCATAACCTCTTTTTTTCATTTCTTCCTCAATTGCTGTTTTAATCTGATGACTTGAGTTAATACCCGCTCCACACGCCGCTAAAATTTTAATCATTATACACCTCTCCTTTTAAAATTTATTGGTTAAAAAGTTATAAATGGATTCGGCTGAATTTAATGTATCCAGATTCTTAACATTCTCTTTATTTGTCAAAAAAGCCATTAAATTAGATAATACATTGGTTTGATTTTGTTTTTTATTATTAATAATAAAAAACAAATAAGTAACACTTACATCTACTTCTGGACTAATCATATTTTTAAAGGTTACTTCATTATTTAATTTCACAAAAACAATGGATTGCGATCTACAATATTCTGGTTCTGTATGGGGGATAGCAACATTTGACAATCCTTTTTCAACAGGAGAAAGGTCTAGTCCTGTTGGATACTCCTTCTCTCTACTTTTAATAGCCTCTATAAAACTTTCTTTAACAAGTCCTTTTTCCATTAAAATATTCCCTATTTCATCAAAAACTTCATCTTGTGTTTGTGCGTCACTACATAAAATGAGATCCTTTTCGAAAAGAGAACAACATACACTCATTTTTCTCACCACCATCTATAAACAAGATTGTTTTCTGTTTAATCTTGATACGCTCCCTGCTCCCATTTGTCAATAAATTCATCAAAGTAATGGTCATTATTCAATTGTTCCTCATTACCTACAAGGCGATCTATTTTTTTTATCACTTCCTCTTCTTCAGGTGTTGCTTTGTATTTAGTTTTAATAAATGCATCTACTATATCTTCCATTAACCCTATACCTGTAATTCTCCCTCCCATCGCAATAATATTTGCATGTAAGTTTTCTTTGGCATATCGGGCAGCCTCTACATCTCTAACCAAAGCAGCACGAGCACCCTGTACTTTATTGGCACTGACTGAAATCCCTACGCCAGTCCCACAAATAACAATTCCTAAATCAGCTGCGCCAAGAACAACTTTTTCAGCTGTCTTTTTACCATAGATCGGATAATGTGTACGTTCTTTGTCATGGGTTCCATTATCAATAACTTCGTGACCACTTTCCGCTAAATACTTCACAAAATGATCTTTTACTTCTGTAACAATATGGTCGCATCCTATAGAAATTCTCATTATTCCACCCCTAACACATTTTATTTAGCATATCCACTCGAATTTGATGCCTTCCACCTTCATAATCTGAAGCTAAAAATGTTTCAACTATTCTTTCGGCCAACCTATTTCCCACAATGCCCGCTCCAATTGTAATCATATTTGTATTATTATGAGCTCTTGTCATTTTTGCAGAGTGTTCGTCAAATACATTTGCACATATAATACCTTTACATTTATTTGCAATCATAAATGGACCAACTCCATATTCATCAAACATCACTCCTTGGCTACCATCATGTTTTTGAATAAACTCAGTCAAATCAATAGTTACATCATAAAAATCGTTCATTTTTTTGGGAGTTATATCCTCAACGTCGTACCCTAAATACACAAGGCGCTGCTTAATAAATTCTTTAAGCTCAAATCCTTTAACATCACTACCCATTACTACTTTCATTTTTAAAACCTCCCATTTATCGTTTTTACATAATCATGTTGCACTTATTTTGATAATAATTTTTAAACTGGGGAGACAATTTACGATCAGTAACAATCCCGTCTATCTCATCAATGTGGCACAATACCTGAAAAGCTTCTACACCAAATTTAGAGCTGTCTGCCAAAATATAATTCTCATCAGAATTTTTCAATATTATTTGTTGGACAACACCTTCCTCCTCTTCTGCAGTAGTTATATGGTCATTTTTTATCCCATTTGTACCGATAAAGACTTTTTGGACTTTTATATCTTGTATCCACTTTCGTGTGAAATATCCAATAAAAGTTCCCGTACGTTCACGTAATCTACCACCTATTAAAATAAGGTCATACCTTGCATCGTCCTTAAACCGATTAAACACCGAGATAGAATTGGTAATTATTTTTGCTGCATTAACGTTTATATAATCATAAATGTATTCCGTTGTGGTTCCTGCACCAATGAACAAAACATCGTTTTCTTCAATTAATTCTGCTGCTTTTTTCGCTATATGCTTTTTCTCATCTATATGAAGCGATTGTTTTTGCAAATGGGACAATTCAGTATAATGCGTCTTTTTCTGGACCCTTCTTTTTGCTCCCCCATGCACTCTTTCTATTAAACCCATTTCCTCCAGCTCCATTAAATCACGTCGAATGGTCATTTCAGCTACACTTAATAAATTGGAGGCTTCAGCTACCTTCAGAAATCCTTTCTCATCTATTAAATTCAATATTTGCTTTTGTCGATTTTCTTTCAACATATCCAGCCTCCTGTTCTTTTATGTTTGAATTGTTCTATAATGTTAGTATAGTATATGAAAGCGTTTCATTCAATCTTATTCCTAGTTTGTTCAAACATAATTCATAATTGAATTCACAGCCATTATAATGTAAATCAAGAAATAAATTGCCTTTAATACTTAGTTACAACCTTAGAAGGATTGCAGATTTTTATATGTTCGTTAAAGAATGGTTATTGTTCGAACAAAACAAACATTTTCGATCTTTTTATTGCTATAAAGTTATTAAAAATCTAGCACTCAAATTTACTCATGAATGGGAGCTTGTTTAGCCAGGTTATCATTCATATTCTAACTTACAGCATCATAGCTGCTTTTAAAATCCATTATTTTTTGCATGGCATACTTTTCTTTAAATACTTTCATAATAGAGAAGATAGTCTGCTAAATGAAAACATAACGTTTCCATTAAAATAACGAAGAGCGCAGATTCCCATCTACGCTCTTCGTGTATTCCAAATATAAGGTAGTGTAAGACGCCCATTTTCATCATTAGAAGACGTCAGTCAGGGGATAAAACCATAAAGCGAAGACCCACTCTGATTAAAACTCCCCTTCATGCTAGCTATCTCTGTGCTGATCTAAAAAGTCAAGCATACGTTGATACACTTTAATTTCGTTCTCTTTTTTAGAAAAGCCATGTCCTTCATCTTCAAGTACAAGATAGTCAACATCACGACCTTTTTCCTTCAATTTAGCGACAATTTGGTCCGATTCTGCTTTTACAACTCGAGGATCTTTCGCACCTTGGATGACGAGCATTGGCTTTGTCATACCTTCTAAGTACGTAACAGGGGAATCCGTAATGAATCGTTCTTTATCTCGTTCTGGATCGCCAAGCCAACGGTCCATCATTGGTTTCCAATGCGGAGGCACCGAGTTTACAAATGTAAATAAGTCAGACGGTCCAAAAATATCTACAACAGCTTTAAAGTACTCAGGATGGCGACCATGCAATAGTAGCGCCATATAACCACCGTAGCTTCCACCAACTAAAAATAATTTTTCTTTCGTAGTAATGTCGTTATCAAATAACCACTTTATTCCTTCCAAACAATCAAGACGCGGTCCCTCTCCCCAGTCTTGTTCAACCATCTTTACAAATGATGCTCCGTATCCAGTACTTCCTCGGAAATTAGGGGCAAATATCGAATAACCACGATTTAGCAATGCTTGAAACATGGAACGGAATTCTTTTCGTTCTGCCGCTTGCGGTCCACCATGCGGCCAAAAAATAGTATAGCCATTATCATAGTGGGCGTGAGCTTTAAATAATAATGCTTCGATTTCCATTCCATCATAGGACGGGTACGTCACAACCTCAGGCACAACCATCTCTTCACTGGCAACGCCGAGAACACGATTATTCGTTAGCATCGTCCAACTTCCACCCTCGTATGTGTACCGATAAATATTTGCCGGTGATGTCGCCGCTCTACCTAACACATAAAGATTGCCTGACTTCGCAACTACCAATTGATCGATCGTGTCTGTTGGTGCATCTATCGTAAGCAGCTCTTTTTTTATAAGATCAAATTGATATAGCTTATCCGTCACCCCTTTTTCTGTTACGAAATAAAAGCATTGTTTTTCCTTGTTCCATTTTAGGAAATTAATACTTTCTTCTTCAACGGCTATAACTTTAGAAAATGTTCTGCTATTCACATCGAACTTGGCTAAATACGTATATTCATCCTCATAATCGGTTAAAAAGAAAATCGTCGTTTCGTCTACAAATACTGGATCCATGACAACATGTACTTTCTCCGTGTCAGAAGTTAACGGGATCTGTTCTGTGCCCACTTTTACAAATCCTATAACATATGTGTTGGCATACGTCTGTGTAAAAACAAAGGCCTTTTCTTCTTCAGAAACAGCTTCTAAAAAAGTTGGGCCTACTTCGCCCACATGAAGCAAGGTATCTTTTTCCTCCTTCAAATGGCGAACACGCGTATTTAAAAATGATGCATTTCCTTCCGATGTCATATAATAAATACGCTCACCGTCATCACTCAAGTGCGCAAAAAAGTACTTTTCTTCCGGGTCTCCAGTAACAAGCGGCTGTGGCAGCCCTCCTTCTGGTGGTATAGCATAAATATGATGATTTTCATCACCATCCTGATCAAACCCTGCTAGTACATAACGATTTTCCGGATCACATTTTAGAAAGCTACACGATTCTTCGCGATGAGCAAATAAATATGGGAACGTATTTGGCAAGTCCATTGCCCACACGTTCATTTTTCCATTTAAATTGGTGCTGAATAGGACCCTTTTTTCATTAGGAGTTACAGTAAAATTAGTGATGGCAAACGTGCGAAAGAACTGTTCCACAGTAGGTTTCGGAAATGGTATCATTTTATTTTCTTCCCTTCATTTAAGTTAGATTTAGTAGAATGCAAATGAGAATAAGGTTAGAAAACCTTGGCTTAACGCCTTTCCTTTATGGAGAAAACGGTAGTTTTGCTTATGCTATGCATCTTAGAATCTTCTAATTTTCTATACCACAAAAGGCCTCCCCTAACTTATGACTTATGAGCATGACGTAAAAGCAATTGAAAAGAAATTGCACTTTGAATTATTACATAGTGGAAGCACTTTATTTCCACCTTCATTAATATATGTCTCTATGATTCGCTGAAAATGCTATTATTTTTAGACTAGTTTCAAAATTAATCTATGTCAAGTTTTTATACGTTTCATGTTACCATCCAGGAAGTAAGAAAAGATCGGATGTTCACCAATTTTAGCGAAAAACACCATCGTTTGGCATAAACTATAAATTCATAGTACTCGATACGTTTAAATGTATAATACAATTTAATGAATCTGTATGTGCTAATTAGAAGGGAACGATTTTATGGGAAGAAATAGAAATGATAACGAGAAAGATCTATTTGATAGAGCATTTATTGGTAGTCCTGCTTTTATGATCGTACTAGTAATAATAGGCAGTATGACCTTTAATTACTTTAAATAAACACACTTTGTAAGTAAATCACACGTAATGCCGCCTCGATTCTTTCATCTAACGTATGTTTACTTCTTCTTTTAGACATAGAAAATGCCCCCAATATCGTAGTAAAGAGTTTTTATTATTTCTCTGTCTACCATAGTGGGAGCATATCATGCAACGGGATGGGTACCTCCCTAGTCGTTAACCCAATTCCACTTTTCCATCGCGAATAGTAATGATTCTGTCAGCATAGCCTAAAACGCGCTCATCATGCGTTACCATTACACCCGCTTTATTGCCCTCTTTCACCTCATTAGCGAGTAGCTTGACGACTTCCTGTCCGCGACTAGAGTCGAGGCTTGCTGTCGGCTCGTCCGCCAATATAAGTTTCGGATCATTCACTAATGCTCTAGCAATAGCTACTCGCTGCCTTTCCCCACCAGAAAGCTCATTCGGATAATGATGAATACGGTGCTCTAAACCAACATGAGCAAGTATGTCTGTTTTTTGCTGCTTCGATTTATGAGCAAGGACAGAAATAACATTTAATTGATCCTTCACTTTTAAATATGGAAGTAAATGAGCGGCTTGAAAAATAAACCCGATTTTTTCCAACCTGCGCTTCGTTACTTCTTTCTTAGATAGCGTTACAATATTTTCCCCATCCAGTAAAACTTTGCCGCTAGTAGGTGATAATAATGCGCCTGCAATAGATAACAGCGTACTTTTTCCTGATCCTGAAGGACCAACGACTGCTACAAATTCTCCAGCCTGCACCTGTAAAGAAGCATCATTTAAAGCAACATACTCTTTTGGTCCATCTTGATATACTTTATGGACATGCTCTAATACTAACGTCATGTTGCCACCCCCTCAATCGCTTCTAGTGGATCAATCTGGATCACTTGATAAAGCGATACGACTGCCCCTAACACAGATACCACGATAATAATAATCGCTGGTTGTACAATTGTTGCCATGTTCAAAATAAATGGCATATCAGCTGGGAATAATGCGCCGATTCCAAAGCTAATCGCTGTAGCAATCCCTACGCTAACGATAGAAAGAAGAATAACCTGGGTGATTAATCCCGAAATTAAATATTTATTATTCGCACCAAGCGCTTTTAAAACACCGAATTGGTCTCGTTTTTGTAATGTCATTACATAGAAAAACACGGCTAGCACAAACGCAGTAATGACATACAAAAAAATAATCATCATGTTAAGGGAAGCTTGTTCTTGTGAATAACTTGGAATACCATGAAGAGCATCCATTTTAGGAATAGTGGAATAAGCACCATCTGCTACTGATTCCCCTTTTACCGCCACCGCATTCACTTGTTCCAAATCATCGCTTTTAACAAACACAACTGGTGTATGGCTATAACGTTGCTCTGTTGTAAACCCAGCTACGACATAGGTCGTTTCCTCACCCAACTGTAATTTATCACCTAATTGAATGCCATCCTGCTTTAGACTTTCATCCGCTAGCACTTCATTTTCTTGCTTAGGAGACCTCCCTTCCGTTACTTCCGGAATTAACATACCATCACGTTCTGTTGCAAATAACGCTAGACTAATTTGCTTGTCTCCACCACCGACTGTTGCATTCATCATTTGGATAGAGAGCGTATTAGCCTCCTGTTCTTGATCATTTATTATTTCCTTTGCTTGATGCATTGGAATAAATGAGCTGCCTAACTCGCCTTCTGCTTCCGCTTCTAAGACAAGGGAGTCGGCTGTTAAACCTTGAATAGAAGATGCATTATCTGCAGATAAGCCTTCAGCTAAACCAGATACAATAAAAATAAGACTTACCGTTAACGTTGTAATTAAGCCGATTAAAATATATTTTGTTTTTGCAAATAAGAGTTCTCTAATGGCCAGAAACATGTTGTTCCCTCCCGTTCTGACCATAGTATAGCTCCTATATATGAACAGAGGATGAACGAATCGTTACACTTGCGGTAGGATGACGACTACCTTCGTCCCTTGACCGAGTTCGCTATCCACCATAATTGTCCCCTCGTGCAACTCCACAATCTTCTTCGCAATCGCTAATCCGAGACCCGTACCTCCTTCTTTCCTCGTTCGAGCCTTATCCACTTTATAAAAACGGTCAAAGATTTGACGCAGATCTTCCTCAGCAATGCCAATCCCCGTATCCGACACCACCACTTGCACGTCATTTTTTCGCTTTTGTACATGGATGAAAACATCTCCGCCATCTGGCGTGTAACGAATCGCATTCGTCATCACATTCATCCATACTTGATAAAGAAGCTTTGGCTCACCTTTCATCAATGTATCATGGTTATCAAATTGTATGGTTATATGTTTTTGTCTCCATTGCCATTCCAATGTGGATATAATATCTTTCCATTGTTCATTAACATGAAACGTTGTAAATTCGAACTTTTCCTCCGTTTGGTCTAGCTGGGATAGTGTTAGTAATTGCCTGCTTAAAGCAGATAGCCGTTTACTTTCTTTCTCTATAATGGATAAGTAATAACGTCTCGCATCCTCCGTTAATGCTTCTTCTTGCAACGCTTGAGAAAATCCTTGAATCGAGGTAAGTGGAGATTGAATCTCATGAGACACACTGGACACAAAAGCTTGTCTTTTTTCTTCCGTTTGCTGTAGACTCTGACTCATTATGGAAAAGTCTTTGGCTAAACGACCAATTTCATCTTTTCGATGAACAGATAGCTTAATATGATAATTTCCGGCGGCTATTTTTCTTGTTGCTGCCTTTAGTAATTGAATTGGTTTCACTATCCATCGTGTACTAAACAAAATAAATAGAAAACTAAGCAATAAGATTAAAACAATAAGCACAGCAAAGAAAAGCCGCATTTCTCCAAATTGCTGCGCGGAATTAGGGCGCACAAATAGTGCATATTCCGATCCCTCATTGCTTTCAATAGGAATACCAATTGTATTTGCCAGCGTATGATCAAAAAAACCTGTTACAAATAAACGCCACGGATAGTTTTTTATACCATGATAGATTTCGCCAGCCAATACGCGATCTACCACTTCCCTAGAGGTTTGCTCTTCATCGAATGGCTTCCCAAAGGATCGATCACTTCCATATGGATCGGTTAAATAAAATGAATAACCTAAATCCGTTATTTCAGACAAATATTCATCCAGTGGCTGCTCACTACTTTTATATAAATCAACAATATTATGCGCAATCTCTGTAACTTTGGCATCGTTTTTTGGCTTTAAAACATATTGGTAATATCCATTACTCACAATAAAAGCAATAATAGAACTGGCAATCATAATAACGAAAGTGGTTACTATAATACGAAAATATAATGTTCGCATTAAGACTGTCCTCCCGCCTTTAGCGTTTCTAGCTTATATCCAACCCCTCGCACAGTTTGGATCGTAAAATCGCTTTGACAATGGGAAAACCGTTTCCTTAACCGTTTAATATGTACATCTACTGTACGATCATTTCCTTCATATCCTAACCCCCACACATGCTCAATTAATTGCTCTCTCGTAAATATTTGATTAGGATAACTAGCTAATTGTGCTAACAGCTCAAACTCTTTTAAAGGCAGAATAATTGTTTTCCCACCTACTTGTACTTCATAATTTTTACGATTAATACACATCGTGCCAATTTGAATCTTATCATCATGGATCATTTGAAATCTCCTGAGCAATGCCTTTAAGCGAAAAAGCACTTCTTTCGGCTCGAACGGTTTCACAATATAATCATCTGTTCCAGCACGATAAGCTTTTTCCTTATCTGCAAGCTCTCCCTTTGCCGTCAACATAAGTACTGGAATATTATAAAATGTACGCATATGTTTACATAGATCAAATCCGTCCAGCTTAGGCATCATAATGTCGACAATAGCTGCTTGTACATCTGTTTGTTCCATGATGGATAATGCTTCTTCCCCATCCTCCGCTTCCACCATTTGATAACCTTCCTTTTGTAAATACAATCGTAATAGTTCTCGAATATGCGCATCATCATCTACAACTAATACCGTAATCAAGTTTTTCACCCCTACTAACATATATTTTGCATCTACTTCTCCATCTATAAGTAAATTGAACCATTTAATTATAGTATAAATAAGCGATGACCTCAGCCAATGATGAAGAACTTAGCTTTTCGCTAAATTTCACGGTAATAAACATTTTCTTTTTCTATAATCCAGAAAAAAAAGCCGAACAATTGCATGATCATTGTTCGGCTTTTTGTATAAAAAATGCTAACCATCGCTATAGCACATCACTTCGATTCCGTGCCTGTTCCTCAACAAACGCTACTCGCAAAGTGTTCTACCAAATAGGCTTCGTTTTGCATTCGTTCTCTGCGTTATGTCCTAGCTTTTCTTATACCTTTTTATTATTCATCTCTTCCAAGTAGCTTTTCAATCACATCGACAATTCGCTTCACATATAAATCACATTCTTCTTTAGTTGGGGATTCAACCATGACACGAACAAGTGGTTCTGTACCTGAAGGACGAACGAGCACGCGACCTTGTGTACCTAGCTCCTGCTCCACCGCATCAATTGCTTGCTTTATGTCTGGATGATGCATTGCTTTATCCTTATCTGTTACACGAACATTTTTTAGTACTTGTGGATAAATTTTCATTTCATCGGCAAGTTCTGACAAAGGCTTGCCTGTCTCTTTCATAACATTGACCAATTGTAGTGCGGATAACATTCCATCTCCGGTTGTATTATAGTCTAGGAAAATAATATGCCCTGACTGTTCTCCACCAAGGTTGTAACCGCCTTGGCGCATTTCAGCCATCACGTAACGGTCACCAACTTTTGTTTTGTCGCTACGCATTCCATTTGCCTCTAATGCTTTATAAAAACCAATATTGCTCATTACTGTAGACACAACGGTACTATGACGAAGCACGCCCTTTTCATTCATGTACTTCCCACAAATAAACATGATTTGATCGCCGTCAACAAGTTTCCCTCGTTCATCTACAGCAATTAAACGATCACCGTCACCGTCAAAAGCTAAACCAACATCTGCGCCTTTTTCAAGGACAAATCCCTGCAACTTTTCTGGATGAGTCGATCCTACTCCATCATTAATATTTAGTCCATCTGGGGAAGAACCGATAGAATAGATATCTGCTTCTAGATCAGCGAATAAGTGCGTAGCAAGGGCTGAAGTAGCACCATGTGCACAGTCAAAAGCAATTTTTAATCCATCAAATTCATTATCAACCGTATCTTTCAAATAAGAAAGATACTTTTGTCCACCTTCAAAATAATCATTAACCGTCCCTACTTCTGCACCAATTGGTCTAGGGAGTTCATCCTCACCATCCAAAATGGCTTCAATTTCTAATTCCTGATCATCCGTCAATTTAAATCCATCTGGTCCAAAGAATTTAATCCCATTATCTTCTACAGGATTATGAGATGCCGAAATCATAACACCTGCTTGTGAACTAGTTGCTTTTGTCAAATAAGCAACTCCTGGAGTGGAAATAACACCTAAACGCATTACTTCTGCTCCAATAGATAGCAATCCAGCTACAAGTGCTCCTTCAAGCATATGACCAGATACACGGGTATCGCGTCCTATTACGATTTTGGCACGTGGTGTTTCTTTCGTTAACACGTAACCTCCAGCTCGTCCAAGCTTAAAAGCTAACTCTGGTGTAAGATCTTTATTTGCCACTCCTCGTACACCATCTGTTCCAAAATATTTTCCCATGTAATTTCTCTCCTTTTTATCAATTCCACCAATTCTTAAATAAAAAGCTAATCACGAAGTTTCATTAATTTCTATGGATGCTTGCTCAAATTCTGGTTCAACCGACAAGCCATCTGGTGATTCCACATTAATAGAAACGTCATGTGTACCTGGTTCTAAATCTTTAACATCAATAAACACTCGAAAGTCTTCCCGATTTAACTCTGCTATATCTGATTGTTTTCCTGTAACTGTTAATTTCATCTCTGGATCAGCTGGATTTTTAAATGCCACTTCCAGATCATCTTGTAATCCTTCTATTTCAATTGGTACTTCCTCTAACACCTTTGTCTGTTCCAATTCAACAGTAACTTCAACCTTCTTTCCATTAGAAACAGTTGCACCATCAGGTAATGCTAAGTTTGTTTCTATTGTACCCGATTTCTTAATGTCCGCTAAATCAATTTCCTCCGTAGAAACTTTTTCTAAATCTTTTAGTATACTGCTTCTCGCAAACACTTCCACTTCCTCTACATTAGCAGAAATCGTGGATAATGCATACCCCTCAGGAGGCTCGCCAGTTGTCTGGACGCTAACCGGTACTTTTTTACTTGGATTAGTAATGTTTGCTGAAATAACTACATTTTCTGGCTCTACATTCACACTCAATTCATTGCCTTGGCTATCGTAGACATTTACAGGAACTTCTCGATTATCAATCGATTCGTCTAAGCCACTTACATCGACATAAGCTTTGACAATACCAATTTTTTCAATTACACTTTTGGCACTCGTAATTGTTACCTTCTGCGGACTTACTTCATAATCACCAAGCTCATACCCATCTGCCATGTCATCTGTATTTATAAAGTCAACTTTTACTGGAAATTCTTGGGTGGATTTCTCTTCAATCATTACATCTACTCGTTTCGGCTCAATAAATACATCTAGTTTATCAGAAATATCATGTTGAAGCTCTACGGTATGTTCACCAGCCTCCAACTCTTGTAAATCTACCCATACATCAAAATTCCGATTACGTAGGGTTGGTTGTAAAACAGCTGCTGACCCTTCTAACGTGACAGAAACATACTCTGGAACACCACTAACTACATACTTTTCACTATCAATATCTATATTCACGGGAACTTCATCCAGTGTTTCTAAATTTTGCGTCTCATCTCCAGAAGGAAATGTGGAATCGCCATTATTTGGTACACTATTTTGATCAACCGTTACAAAGATATAAAAGAAAACGGCAAAAGCTAATGAAACGACACGGACAAACCACTTACTTCGAAACCAACTATCCATTTTTGTTTGCCCTCCCTTTTTTTGACTTTTTTTCAGGGGCTTTCAAACTTAATGATAGGTTCTTGTGTAATAAATCTCTTAAGCTTTCCTGACTTAGCTCTCTATGTAGCTCGCCATTTTTCGTGCAAGATATATCACCCGTTTCTTCGGATACTACAATGGTTAATGCATCTGTAACCTCACTAATGCCCATTGCAGCACGGTGCCTTGTTCCTAACTCTTTGGAAATAAAAGGACTTTCGGACAAAGGCAAGTAGCATGCTGCAGCAATGATTTCGTCACCTTTTAAAATAACAGCACCATCATGCAATGGCGTGTTTGGTGTAAATATATTTGTTAACAGTTGATGTGTTAGTTTTCCATTAATGGGAATACCTGTTTCTGCATAGTCTCCTATTCCTGTTTCACGTTCAATGGTGATCAGCGCACCAATTCGTCGTTTAGCCATATAATTACAGGATTGGATAATGGCATCAATATTCTTTTCAATAATTTCTTCTTCCGAGCGAGCACTTCGTCCAAATATATTGCCACGCCCTAATTGTTCCAATGCCCTACGCAACTCTGGTTGGAATAGAATAATAATAACGATAAGCCCCCAGTCAATCGCCTGGCTTGTAATCCACCGCACTGTTTGTAAATCCAAAACAATGCTTAACAACCACACTGCTAGTACCACTGCAATCCCTTTAAGAAGTTGAATAGCCTTCGTACCTCTTATCAGCATGATTAATTTATATAAAACATACCAGACGAGAGCGATATCTACGCCTATCCTAAGGAGCTGTATTAGGTCAAATCCCCCATCAAGCATGATGTACACATCCTCTACAGTATTTTCTTATTGCATGTTATATGCAAGCATATATATAATGCTTCATTCAATCTATTTTTGTTAGAAAAACTTGACTTGTCGCCAAGTCTTATGATGGAAGCCACTATAAACCCTAGAAACCTTTATACTTTCTTATAGTGTAAGACTTGGTTTTATTACCGAAGTTTTGATAAAAAAAGGTGTAAATTCCTTCTGCTATAGAGCGTTACATTTTACACTTTCTTATAGTAAAAAATAAGACCTTATAACATTCCTATTGTAACATAAAAGACCCAATATGATGTATGATTTTATCGATATGAACACTTCTATAAACGATAACTCCTTTTTCAAAGGAGTGGATATCGTAAGAAAAACATGGCTTATCTCCAGCCAAGTCTATATGGCGGAAAATAGCTGTCGTTTACTACACTTATCGTACGATAAAAAACCTGAATTCGGAATTTCCGTTTTCAGGTTCATCATCCTATTAAAATGAGAAGATATTTTCGAACAATTCCTTAATGGAATACCACACCCACTCAAACATTTGATCTACATGTTCTATCTCTCCATTGATTTCACCAACAGAAGCCATCAAACCATCACCTTCTATCGGTTCTTCAATGAGCTCACCATTAATTAACGTAACATTTCCATCAATCGTCCCGTTAATAATGAGGTCGCCATTTTTTACGACTAAGTCCCCTTCAACCGTCACATCAGCAGGTACAATTACCGTATCCCCTTGAATAACTAAATTATCCTGTTTAGAGACACTTAACTGATTATCTTGATTCCATACTGAAAACATACCGCTAATCATAAAAATAAAAAATATCGCTGCCGCAGTTAAAATTGGATGGGCTTTAAACCATCTTCTATATTTAAATCGCTTCCGCTCAGTCGGAAGATTATTCATCACATTTGCAGTGAAATTAGCAGGGGCTTTTATTTGTTCTGTGCTTTGCAAAAGTGTAATCGTACGTTTTAAGTCATGAAAATGTTTTTGACACGCCTCGCAATTCTCCAAATGCGCGCTGAGCGCCTGCTCCTGCTCTTTTGTAATATCTCCATCTAAATAACAATGCATCAATTCTACTGCTTCTTTATTACAATTCAAGTGAGTCACACTCCTTTACACGTGACGAAGCTTTTTCCTTAAGGTTTCCCTTCCACGATGAATACGGGTTTTTACAGTCCCAAGTGGAATATCCAGGATTTCACTAATTTCCTGGAGGGAAAATTCTTCAATATACCGCAACATTATGATACTGCGATACTTCGGAGGAAGCTGTGAAATTTCGTAATGAATATAGCGCTTAAGCTCAATCCCTTCGACTTCTTCTTCTGGTAGTCTTCCCTTATCGGCTATCTGGGAATACATATTCAACCCTTCCGTTCCTTTTACCTCTGCATCTAGATAATGATCTGGTTTTCGTTTACGAATACGGTCTATCGTTAAATTCGTTGCAATTCGATATAACCACGTCGAAAATTTCCTTTGATCATCAAAAGAATGGATATTGACATATGCACGAATAAAAGCCTCTTGCGCTATATCTTCCGCCTCGTGTGCATTACCAAGCATGCGAAAACAGTGCTGGTAGATCCTATTTTGAAAGAATGAGACCACATCTTCAAAAGCGGATTGATCTCCTTTTTTCACTTGTTTAATTCTATCTTTAATCATTTCATCCATATTGGTACCTCCGCTTTACTATGCGGTAATATTGTTACGAATTAACCGATCAATAGGTTTCAAAAAAAATTAATAAAATGTAAATATTTATGATTGCAAATTTCCCACTACTATCCTACCATTATACTAGATAGGAGGATAGATTTGTGAGTAATTCTAATTTATTGGAAAGAATTGAAATGAAAAGAGAAAAAATGCTCTCTCTCAGTAACTCGCATGCATTGACCTCTGAAGCAGTAATTAACTCAAGTGTTGAATTAGATGCATTAATCTTGGAATATGTAACAACAACGAACTATAATAGGAAAAATTTTAAAAAACGACTACAAAAAAATGACACTTCTTCGTACGATTATTAAATTTAAAAAGAGAGACTATAGGGTAAAAAAGACATGAAAAAATCATGTCTTTTTATTTTAACATATTTTTACAAACTTCACTTTAATTTTTCGCCAAATAATGAGCCCATTAAACCGACAGCAAGCGTTGCCGTTTTATTTTTCTCATCTAGAATTGGGTTGACTTCCACAAATTCGGCGGACGTAATGATTCCTGCCTCTGCTAACATTTCCATAGCTAAATGACTTTCACGATAAGTCATTCCACCAATAACTGGTGTACCTACTCCTGGCGCCTCAGACGGATCAAGACCATCTAAGTCTACGCTTACATGCACTCCATCAGTACGAGGACTTAAATAAGCAACCGCTTTCTCGATGACGTTCGACATCCCTAACCGATCTACTTCATGCATGGTATAAACTTGTATTCCCTTCTCACGTATTAACTCCCTCTCTCCAGGATCGAGGGAACGAGCTCCAATAATAACAATGTTTTCTGGCTTTACCTTAGGTGAGTACCCTGCAATCGATGTTAACAGTTCATGACCGAAGCCTAAGCTTACAGCAAGTGGCATTCCATGGATGTTACCAGATGGAGAAGTCTCCTTCGTATTCAAATCCCCATGCGCATCATACCAAATAACTCCAAGCTGTTCATAATGTTTAGCAATCCCTGCTAAACTTCCGATAGCAATGCTATGGTCACCACCAAAAACTAACGGAAAATGGCCTTTTTTTATTGTTTGATCAACCATCGTTGCTAATTTTTCATTTGCTTCAACTACTTGAGGTAAATTCTTTAGTTGGTAACTTCGTCCCGTTTCTTGTTTGTCAGGTCGAGTAATACCAATGTCACCATAATCATGTAACGTATACCCCAATGCTTCTAACCTTTCCACCGCTCCAGCATAACGCATTGCACTCGGCCCCATATCTACCCCACGTCTACTCTGCCCCAAATCCATCGGAACCCCAATAATTGATATCGTTGATTTCATGAATAATGCCTCCCTTCTCCTTTATTGTAGACAAACGAAAGGTTGTGACTCAACTCAACACAAAATTGCATATATATGCAAAATTCTTATACTATAAACCTTAAACTTTTATACCTTCCTATAGTGTAACAAAGGAGAAAGCGACCGTTTAACAACGTAGCGACTGGAACGAATCAACTAAAGGTTTAGTAATCATGGTGATGCACGAACCAACGATGACTTATCGTAGAGCATTTCGTGAAGTCGCCTAATTGCTGGGCGATGGAGCCGGATGAGGCTTTATTCGGTTATGTTATAATACACAAGCCACCAATTTTATGCTTTCTTATCTTATAACCAAACAACGAGCAACCACATTATACATGGCTGCTCGTTGCTATTTTATAGTGTATGAAACTTCTTTTCCACTTACATTATTTTTATATCAACTTTCATCTGAAATCATCGGTATAAGTGCAACTTCCTCACCTACATGATATTGTTCTAGTATTGGAGCATGAGCAATAATTACCTGTCCATTTACTTCAATGGAGTAATGATATTCTTTGCCTTGAAATTGCTTTGTTTTAATCGTACCCGTTAATTCGTTAGCAATTTTTGGCGATAACTTCAATTGCTCTGGCCTTAAAATATACATTTGCTCCCTTTTTAACGCTTCTGCTATTCCCCAATCTTTCCAAGTTACCTTTCCTTGCTGTAGCTGAAATACATCTTTTTTCCATTCACCTGTAAATATATTTGCTTTTCCAACAAATTTTGCTACAAAAGGCGTTTCAGGATGATAGTAGATTTCTTCTGGTGTCCCTATTTGTTCTATTTTCCCTTTATTCATCACAACAATTCGGTCCGCCATCGCTAACGCTTCGCCTTGATCGTGTGTAACGTAAACAATAGAAGCTTTTGTTAAAGCATGAAGTCGTTGAATTTCACGACGCATATCCATACGTAGCTCGGCATCTAAATTGCTCAGCGGTTCATCCATTAGTAATAACTTAGGTTTGGGGGCAATTGCCCGTGCCAGTGAGACACGTTGTTTTTGCCCACCTGATAATTCTCCAGGCATGCGATCGGCAAATTCTTTTAAATTCACAGTTTCTAACACCTCTAAAATACGTTTTTCCTTAGCAGATGTAACTGCTTGATCAGCAAACCTGTGATGATCAAGCGGAAACGCAATATGCTCCTTCACATTCATGTGCGGCCATAAAGCAAAAGACTGAAAAACCATACTCACATTCCGCTTTTCTGGGGCAACCACCTTTTTTGCATTAGCTACTTCTGTACCCGCTAATGAAATTGTGCCATCTGTTGGTGAGTCAAAACCTGCCAATAATCGCAACAACGTCGTTTTTCCACAACCCGAAGGTCCTAAAATGGCAAGGAATTCCCCATCTTTTATTGATAAGTTAATATGATGAAGTGCTTGAAAACCATCAAAGCTTTTCTTTAGATTTTTGACTACGGTACTCATTTTCGCTTATCCACCTTTCTGTTCCAGCTATACTGAACAGCAAATAGTAACAAATATCCCATAATAATTAGCCCAACAATAATTGTGGAGAAGGCTGTTGCATATAAAGAATATCCAGATTGCTGAAAACTCAAAATCGACACCCCTATCGTCTCAGATGTAGACGAGTATAATATAGAAGAAACAGTTAATTCTGCTAATGCATTCAGAAATACAAGCAGCGCTCCCCCTAAAACACCTGGAGTAATTAACGGAATAAGCACCTTTTTCCATTTACCAAATCCATTCGTTCCACTTATTCGCGCAGCTTCTTCCACCTCTATATTTACTTGTTGAAAGGCGGTAACACTACTTCTAATCTGTAAAATAAGAAACCGCGTCATGTATGCAATATAAAGGATGAGCGCAGAACCATAAATCCCTGGGTTCCAACCAGGTAAAGGCTCCATCCATGCGAAAATCATCGCTAAGGCTAGTACCATTCCTGGTAATGCGTATGGAATAGTAATAGCTGTTTCCATTATTTTTGTCGTTGCACCTGAATTACGGACGCGCTTGTAAGCAAATGCAGTGCCAACGATAATCCCTACTACGGCTGTAACACCTGCTAGTTGAATACTATTTATAATAGCCTCCAACGTGGAATTACTGGTTAAAATATAGGCATAATTTTTCCAAGAAAAATTCTCCCATGCAAAATCCAATCCATAGGCACGCAAAAACGATAGCAGCCCCATTGAAATAAGAGGAAAAATACTCGTTACCGCAAAAAACAGCCAAATCACGATCTCTACGATTGGTCGCTTTTTCCCCAAATCATATCTAGGAGAATGATCGACGCTGCTTGTCTCCACTTGCTTGGACTTTCGCAAAACAAGCCATTGAAAAAATAATCCTACGACGGCAACAACGCCTAAAATCATGGAAAGAACGGCCGCACGTTGAAATGCGGAAGTACCAAAGCCGATTACTTGCTGATAAATATATGTAGATAAGACTGGAATATCTGCTGGTGTTCCAAGAAATGCAGGTATACCAAAATTATCTAAACTTCCTAAAAAAGCAATAAATGAGCCGCCAACAATTCCTGGCAACGCCATGGGAAGAATAATTTTTCTAAAAGCTTTCCACCGGGATGAGCCTGAAATTTGTGCGGCTAATTCCATTTCTCGTGGTATTTTCCGAAACACATGGACAGAAAACAAATACACTAATGGAAAATGACTAATCGCCATAACAAAAATGATGCCTGACATACTATATAAATCCCACGATATTGCGGGAAGAGATACATAGGTTAACATTCGTTCCATTAATCCACCAGGTCCAAAGAATTGCACCCATGCTAAAGATGTAATATAGGAAGGTATAATGAAAGGCAAAAACACAAAAAGCTGCACAAGCTTTTTCCAACGAATATTTGTATACGCCACAATCCAAGCAAAAGCTGTTCCTAAGATAAAAGCAATTGCCGTCGACAGCACTACAATAATCATCGTATTTTGTAAAACTTCCCATGTCCTTGGCTCTCGTAATATATCCTTGTAAAATTGAAGCGTTATTCCTTGATCGGATGAAAAGCTCTTCCATATTAATCGAACGATAGGAACGATGAAAAAGATAACTACTACGATTAGTCCGATCGTTTTCGTTGATAGTTGAAATAGGTTTGTAGGGGACGCTTGGTGCTGCGTTCCCCTATTATTTGTTTGCGACTTTCCTAGCAATCTTCTCAATACAATCACCTACAATTGGATAACCTTAGTTAGAAAACAATTGATCGAATTGTTCCTTATCGGCTGTACGATTTTCATACAATTCTTGCACAGGAGCAGATATAGCTTTAATCTCTTCAATTGATTTTAAGCCTTCTGGTGGTTCAATGCCTTCACGAATAGGCGTGTAACCAATTTCCGCCTGCATTTTTTGTCCATCTTCAGATAAAATAAAATCAACAAATGCTTTTGCCGCTTCTTCTTGATCCGTATCTGCCATAATGCCTACAGGTTCCGTAATTACCGGCACTCCTTCATCTGGATATACTAGCTCTACAGGTGAACCTTCACTAGCTGCTCGCGCTGCTAAATAATCTACAACCATTCCATATGTTTTTTGCCCAGAAGAAACGTTTTCCATTACTGCTCCATTTCCTTCTGTAATCATTGGGGTATTTGCTTGTATTTTCTCATAAAATTCCCAACCAAACGCATCATTACGAGTTAAAACACTTAAATTATATGCAGCAGCGCCAGAATATAACGGGCTTGGCATCACTACTTGCTCTTTCGCTGCTTCAGAAGTCATTGCGTCCCATGAAGTCGGCATTTCACTCACATTACCTGTATGGACGACTAAACCTGTAGCCATAATTTTTGTTCCTGTATACATACCATCTGCATCAACAAATTCATCTGCAATATCTTCTGCTTCTTTTGATTGATAAGACATAAGCAGCTCTTCTTGCTTCAAACCTTCAAATGTTACTGCATCTGCAACTAATAACACATCTGCTTGTACTTCTCCTGCTTCTTTTTCCGCTTTGATTTTACTTACTACTTCTTCTGTGCCCGAACGGAAGATGTTAACTTTTACATCTGGGTGTTTTTCATTAAACGCACCTACTAATTTTTCTGCGTCTACATCTGGTTGAGAAGTGTAAAATTCCACTTCTCCACGAATGGTATTCTCTGCGTCTGATGTTTCTTCTTTTTTATCGCCACAAGCTGCTAAAAATAGCAAGACCAATGCAAAAACAATAACCATTACTTTTTTCATTTACTTTACCTCCTTAAAATATTGAAACCAACGAGTAAGTTGATCAATTCTCCTTTTCTTTGTGTGTACTAACTCAATAGGGGAAATGGTAATAAACCCTTGCCGCAGCAGATCATAATCGGTCCCTTCATTAAGCTCTAATTCATGGTAATTATCTTTTAACCAGTAGTATATTTGACCATGTGGATCATTTAACCCCGTAAAGTTATATCGAGAGACGGTTAAATCCATTGGCACAACGCGCACTCCTTTACACAACTCTTTCGATGTATAAGGAAGATTTACATTTAACATCAAATTTTTCGGGATCTTATTTTGAATAATAACCTCTACAACTTGATAGAATAATTGTTTAACAACGTCGAATTTTATTTTTCTACTATCAAATGTCTCCAACGATACAGATATCGAAGGAACTTGGTATAACATCGCTTCTTGTGCAGCAGCAATCGTTCCTGAGTAATATAAATCTCTTCCAACGTTAGGGCCAATATTAATTCCAGAAAATACGATATCTGGCTCGCCTTCTAACACATCCATCCCAAGCTTTACACAATCTGCAGGGGATCCATTGACTGCATAGGCTTCTGCCGTAGAAGAGAAGTCTACTTTTTTTAAATTTAATGGTTGACGTAATGTGATTTTATGACTATAGGCACTCTTTTCCGTGTCTGGACAAATTACGGTTACCTTACCAAAATGGGAAAGCAACTCAGCTAACGCCTTCACACCAGGTGCAAAAATGCCATCATCATTTGTAATTAATATGTTCAAGCATCTATCTTCCTTTCAAGCCAGTGATGATGATTCAAATACGCTATATGTTGTTTTAAAAATGCTAATTCCTTTGTTGTATCCATTCCTTCTAACACAATCGGTTTATCTATCTTACTAAAATAAGTTAGAACCCGATGTAGCTCCACGCTCCCTTTTCCAAGCGGAACATGATATTGCGTTTTCGTAGAATCGCTTAAATGAATGCTATTCACATGTTGAAGATGTTCAAAATAGTTAATGGGATCATCCTGTAAAGGGACATGGGCGATATCTAAGGTAACGCAAAGCTCTCCATTTAACTTCGCTTGAAACTGTGTCATTTGTTCTGGATATGTCAACATTTCTTTTGGAATAACTTCCATTAATTCTTGAGATAAAGTAACCTGCTTCTCTTTTGCGTAATCTAAAAGCAATTGCGTGTTGGTTACTAAATTCTCCTGATGACATGCGGTCAAATAATTTTTAACGGTATATTTTCCAGGGTGAAATGTCATGTGCAAAGCACCTAATTTCGCAGCCAGATCAATCGATTTTTTCAACTCTACGATGGACTGCTGCTGAATACCCTGATTAAGCGAACAAATATTTAAATCCCAACTAGCAGCATGTAATGTGATATCCACTTGCTCCGCTTTAGCAGTTTCTCTTATATCCTCCGGACTAGCTTGATGATAATACATATGCTCTGCCCACATTTCTACTCCAATACACCCATATTGTTTAGCAATGTGTATCACTTCCTGTGGATGAAAACTCCAGCATAAGGATGAAGAAATATAAAATGTACTCAAGATTCTTCAGCTCGCTTTATCCAGTAGTTTTTTGAATCCGTGTCTAATTGCACACTTCCAATGGCAATCTCCTTCTTCTTTCTAGCGCTTGTTCCGTGATAGTCCGATCCGCCTGAAACGAGTAACCCATATTGCTTCGTAACTTCTAGCCAATAGACACTATCCTCATCAGAGTGCTCGGAGTGATAAACCTCAATTCCATCTAATCCATACGACAGTAATCGTTGCAAAGGAACGGACGAACGATAAATAGCTGGATGTGCTAAAAATGCTTTCCCTCCACATTCATGCACTAATTGAATGGCTTTCTCTGCAGAAAAAGCAACACGTTCCACAAATGCGGGTTTCCCTTTTTTTAACAGTGCTTGATAAGCATCATCTGCAGTAGGAAAATAACCTTGTCTTACGAGCTCTGCTGCAATATGCGTTCGTACAATCACATCGCCAGGTACATGTCGCCTAACATCTGCTAAGGAGATCGCATATCCTAGATCGTTTAATTGAGAAACGATTTTGGCAGCCCAGTTATTACGCTGTTTTGTCCTCCAATAGATGTGCTCTGTCATTTTAGGATGTTGCGGATCGAAGCAATAACCTAAAATATGCAATTCACCGTCGATACCATCCGTATTAAGCTCTATTCCTGGCACCAATGATATTCCTACATGCTCGGCTTCAGGCAAAGCAGTATGATACGCTCCGATGGCGTCATGATCCGTTATCGACAAAATTCGCACCCCTTTTGCACTCGCCTCCTTAACGATTTCTTTTGGAGTTAAAGCACCATCTGAAAAGGTGGAATGTATATGTAGCTCTGTCTTCATCTAATTCCCTCCCTCGTTTAATGCCTACTTTAAGTATAGTTAACAATTATGAAGGTAGATTAAAGGTAAAATTAAATAACAGCTACATTTTTGTAAATAAAAGTTAACATTCCATTATTTAACCTAAATAATGGAATGATCTTCGCAGCGCTTGCCTGCTGGATTTTTTGCCTTTATTCTAAATTGGCGATTTTTACTATTAAATGAATGTAAATTTTTTACTCGAAATTAATATTACTATCTTTTTTGTGCTTTGAATGTAAATGGAATGTAAATATTAAAATGAGGTTGTAAACATGACAAAGTATGCCCTATTGTAGGAAAGTAAAGAGAGACGATTCATGAAGAAAACACATGTAACTCATGCGAACCTCACTGATTCTAAAGAAGTTTTATTCCAGATAGGAATAAAACCCTAACACAAAAAGCGCATGGATGTTGTCCACGTACAACATCCATGCGCTTTTATCATTTCATTTCATTTATATATTTGATGTCACTAACCACTGCTCCATGCGGATAGGGATGTAACGCGAGTGGTTTTATCCCTGCTTTTTCCCAGGCTGCTAATACAGCCTCCGCAGCTTGGTTAGAAGGCATAAAAGCAATGCCACAATCGCCTCCACCAGCTCCAGAAGGCTTCCCTGAACCTCCAAATTGTTCCGCTATATCACAGAGTGTCGTTAATAACGGTGTTTCAATAGCAACATTTGCATCCCGTCCAACAGCTGCTAGCGCGTGGCGATTTTCTTTTATCCCTTGAAGCAATAACTGCGGGTTGTTCTGCTTCATTCCTGCCAACACATTCGCAACTGCCTGCTCACTATGCCTAATAAAGCTAGTAAATCTTTTAGAATTGGTTGTCTTTAACTTTAAAATTTGCTCCACCAGTTTTTTGGTAGAAGCTGGTTTTCCTGTCCAACCGATACAAACATGAACAGAATCCGGCAATGAAATAGGCTCCAAAGAAGCATACTTCCAATCTCGATGAATGAGTTCCGTTAATGTTTGTGATTCCTCGTACGCTTGCCGAAGCCATTCCGCCTGAAATGAGGAATAGTTTAGGAAACCACCATAAGAAGAAGCAGCGACATCGGCTCCCGAACCGTTACCTTGCGTTACAACATGAGCGATCGCTGCTAATTGATAAATGAGCTTTGCTTCTGGTTTCTTAGGCATAAACTTATTTAAAATGGCGGAAATAACAGATGTAGAGACAGCAGCGCTTGAACCTAAGCCATATTTCACCCCTGATTCATCATCAAGTTCGCTTTTGATCGTTAATTCAAAAGGGGGTATCGCAATATGCTGTTCATTTAAATAGTTACATGCCGTTGTCATAGATGTTTGAACAAATGTCGTTCTTTTATCTTTAGAATAAAGTTCAACTTTATCCCCATTATATTCCCAACCTATATTTTGTAATTGGAAATCAATTAAATGTAAATCGTTTGTTGCACTATCTTTTATCGTTGCATAAACAAAACGATCTACAGCCATTACAACTAATTGTTGATACGGCTGTAGTACAGCAAACTCCCCCGCAACCATTAACTTTCCGGGGGTTTTAATTATCATAGATGATTGTGGCAATAGATTCAGCCCCTATATATACGTAATCCCTTGACCTGGTTTACTCAAACGAATATCTGTAACACCTTGTAATTCGCCCAATGTTTGCTCAATATATGCTTCATGCTCAGGTAAATAAAGCACCTTTACATTAGGGCCAGCATCAATCGTAAAATAAACAGGTATACCTTGTGAGCGCATTTCCCAAACTTTTTGCATCACTACTAGCGTCGTGTCATGCCAATATGTAAATGGGGGTTTTGCACCTAACGTCGTCGCATGCATCTTCATACAGTTTGCCTCAGCAATTTCACCGACTTGTTGAAAATCACGAGCCTTAATTCCTTGTTTTATTTCCGCTAAATCATAGGAAATACTATCCAGCCAGCCTTGAAAAAATGGCGATGTTTCAACTGTTCTACGCATTCCCGCACGACTAGAAACACTTTTTTTCGTCGCAGATAACACCACAGCCGCCACACGAATATCCCAATAATTTGCTGGAGCAATAGGTATAGCGTAAGAATCTTCTCCGTCTTCACGCATCCCCATTTCCCACTCTGCAAAACCACCATAAATAGATCTACAAGCTGACCCGGAGCCTCGACGAGTTAATCTAGAGAGCTCTTTCTCTGATAAATGTAAACCTATGGCTTTCGATCCAGCCGCTGCTAACGCGGCAAACCCAGAAGCAGAGGAAGCAAAACCGGCGGCAGTTGGCACTTCATTCACCGATGTTACATTAGCAAATAGCTGTTTACCTGCCATTTGTCTTATAATATCAAGAAATGCCGTTACCCGATTGTACTGCTCTCCGGATGCGATTTGCTCATCTAATATGAATTGATCTTGGGAAAGCGACTCATCAAATTCCACTGTCGTTGTAGTATAATAGCCATCTAAAGTAAGTGACAAACTATTATTCGTAGGTAAAATAATCGCTTCATTTCGCTTTCCCCAATATTTAATAAGGGCAATATTTGTATGCGCCTTTGCAGTTGCTTTCATGGTCATTCCCCTTCTGTTTACGCTCTTCTTAGAAAAACTTGACTACTGCCATAGTTTTTATGCTGATAAAACGCCGATACGATATTATTTTCCTATAGTGGAAATTAATGATCTTGGCTCTCTTTCAACACAAATGGCCATACTGCATGTGCGCCAAATGTTCTCAGTTTCTCCGCTAATTGTCTGGAATGAACTTCATTTTGGGCAAGGGCAATGATACAGCCACCATTACCTCCGCCTGTTAACTTAGCTCCGAGCGCGCCTTCTTGTCTGGCAAAATCGATTAAACGATTTAACCCAGTGTCGCTCACACCTAAAGCTTCCAATTCTTTTTGCGCTTCATTTAGCATATGCCCCAAGATATGCTTTCCTTTTTTCTCCAAAGCCTGTTTTGCATCATGCGTCAGTTTTCCAATTCGTTCTAGTTTACGCTGAATTCGTCTTGGCGCGGTTTTTAATAAATTTGCTACGGACTCCACTGCTAGACGCGTATCTCCTACACGACCAGAATCCGCTACAACAAAATGAAAGTCCTCACTTAAGTGAATAAAATCAATCGGGTGTTCCTTTTCATACCAGACAGGGGACTGTGATGTGATTGTCAATGTATCAATCCCTGACGGAGCCCCGTGTGCAAACGTCTCCGCTATATTCGCCAGTTGCAGTAATTCTTCATCTGTATAATCCTCATCAAAATAAGCAAATAAGGATCGGACAACGGATATCGCCACAGAAGCACTGGAACCTAACCCTTTACCAGGTGGAATCGTTGATGTAATGCGTATAATCATATCCTCACAGGCTATATTTAAATAATCCATCGTACCTTCAATGCATTTTACAATACCCTCTAATGATTCTGGTGCATCAGCAATAGAGCCATGATAGAAAGTTGTATCAATTTTGACCGGTCCTGGGAAATGTTCAACGGCAGTCTCTACACCTACCAATGGAAATGGAATAGCAATAGCCGGTTGTCCGTGTACAACTGCATGCTCTCCAATTAAAATTAGTTTACTATAAGCTACACCGATAGCTGTTTTTTCTGTGGTTGTTACTTTTTCTGCACTCATTTTATATACTCTTCCACCAGTTCTTTAGCTTTGCCAACACGGATTTCGTTTATTTCTACTAATTTTTTCGACACGATATCAATCAACTCCCCAGTAGCTCCTGCTGCTATGGCAACAGAACGAGAATGTAAAGCCATGTGGCCTTTTTGTATACCATCGGTAGCTAACGCTTTTAATGCGCCTAAATTCTGTGCGAGACCGACTGCAACAATTACCTGTGATAGCTCTTGGGCAGACGATACATGTAATATATCTAACGCAGCCTTTGCCATTGGGTGAACATTGATAGAACCCCCAACGATCCCAACAGACATCGGCAACTCCAATTCACCTACAAGATTTCCCTCTGCATCAACAGACCACGTTGTCATTGAGGTATACTGTCCATCACGAGCTGCATATGCATGCGCACCTGCTTCAACCGCACGCCAGTCATTTCCTGTTGCAATAACAACCGGATCAATCCCGTTCATAATTCCTTTGTTATGCGTAACTGCTCGATACGGATCAGACGCAGCAAATTCGTATGCGTGAATGACGCCGTCTCTTACTTCTTCGCCAGAGAAGTCACCTGTTTTCAACAAATGAGGCGGGACTGTACAAGTAGCACGAGCTAAGCACCGATCGGCTAAATTCGACAATATGCGCAAATACACCTTCCCACCAGTCAACGCTTCTACTGTTGGAGCAAGCGATTCAACCATTGTATTAATAATATTTGCTCCCATAGCATCACATGTATTAATGTATAAGTGAAGAACGAGCATTTGCTGGTAGCTCGACGTAGCGTCTTCATTAAGTATCCTTACATCGATTTCTTTTGCGCCACCACCACGTTTCACAATGCTTGGATAAGAAGCATTAGCCTGTTCAATTAATGCGTCTTCCGCGTAAAGTAGAGCAGCTTTTGCTTTGTGAAAATCTGTACATCCAACTACTTGAATTTGTCCAATCATTACTCTTTCCGTAGCTTCCGTAGTAAAGCCTCCTGCTTCACGTACAATTTTAGCAATATGACTAGCAGATGCTACAACAGATGGTTCCTCAATAACCATCGGCACTATATATTCTTTCCCATTTATAAGAAAGTTCAATCCTGTTCCTAAAGGAAGGGGAAAAGTTCCAATAACATTTTCGATCATGTTATCAGCTGTATCAAGCGGAAGAGGTTCTGGTGAAGAAAGGACATGAAAAGCTTCTTCCGTAAACGCCTCCACGTTTTTTAGCAATTCTCTTCGCTTTGTAACTGTTTGCTTATAAAAACCAGGAATTCTGGAAGTCTGCATCGCCGATCATCCTTTTATATTAATATACACAACATCATATCTTAATTTTAATGTGGGCAGGTTAGGAAAACTTGCTTATCACTAAACAATGATTAACGTAAATACTTTATTCTCCTAATAATGTAACAAAAGAAAAAAGGAAATATGTCTTAGGTTTTTAACAACCATCTTGTACATAAATTCAAACAAACGTTTGAAGAAATTACAATTTTCATTTCTCCAATGCTTTTAATTAGAATTGGTTATTACGTTATTACGTCAGACGCTAAGTAAGCTATTAGCATGCCCTCAAATATTTTACCATCTTTATGCCCTCTCGCCAATCATGCTCTACGCATAATAAATAGTATCTCTATTATATAAAATCCATATGCAATTATCCGCTAAAAAAGGATGGGCAATGAAGCATGTATATACCAGTATCTCTAGCTTCTCTATTTTCTAGCACGATCAACATTTATATAAGTTTTAACGGTTCTTTGTAAAAAGAATAACGTACGTAGAGCCTAAAACATATGAACACGTTTTTATAGATATACATTTCTATAAAAAGTATATCATGATTTTGTACATTATATTATAAATTTGATTGGTTGTAGTCTAAACAAACACATAATACCACAGTATTGTTATGAATTTAAAGTAAAACTAACCGTTGTATAATAGCAACTATGAACAACAGCATATAAAAAATATAACAGCGCCTTATTACTAGCTATGTAGCTGTGGTTTTACCCATCCATTCTATGTATTTTTAATTATTTTGCTGGTATTTATCTAAAATGGCTTGCCTAGATGCTGAAAATTCTCTGTGTTTTAACAGAGCTATGTATAAGGAATAACAAAAAAGTTTCACATTCCATTCAATACGGTATCTTTTATGAGAGAGATGGAGTTCTACTTCTAAATCTTCAATCCAATTGCGTAATTCTATATCTTTCATACCTTTTTTAATTAAAGCTTCCATAACTTGAATGAGACGTTCGTCTTCTTCATCAATATAAGGATATTCAACCAAAACACATGTCCTTATTGCAGGAAGACATGCTTTTGTTTGGTTGACGTCAAATTCAGGATGTAATACACAAGTAGCTAGCAGATCACTACCATGTCCAATGCTATGTGCCCAGCCTTTTTCTTTAACATAACCACGATAGTCCTGTTCTAATAACAAGTATTCTATACCTACATGAATGGCCTGCAATACGAGCTCACTAGATAAGTTTCTAGTTGTTGCATCCTTATATAAAATTGTAGCTATTACAAGCGCTGAAAATGAGCGAGTAAACACGCTATCTCCTATCGTTTTATCTTCTATATTAAAAAACAGGTACTGTTCACTCATGCACTTTTGTAAAATATATATTGTTTGCTCTTTCGTTACGTAATCTTTCAATATCAGTTTAACGAAACTATTGTAAATAAGATCGTCTCGTATTTCAGGATCAGTATGTCCGATGTTTTCAAGCATTTCTTCTAGTAAAGAATCTAATTGACCATCTGAGAAACGATACGTATCAATATCCAAAAAATCCCGCATCCTATGAAGGTATGTACCCACCCTATCACCACACATATACAATATTTGTTCTTGTTTTTCCCATTCCTGATTTAAATCGTTGACATAACCATATGTAGCAGATAATAATAGAAGGGTTTTTTATATTAAAAAAAACAAGGTCACTAACATGTCGCAACCTTGTTTGTAATTATGTAGAAATATGTAGATTTAAAATATTGGTGAGCCATGGAGGATTCGAACCTCCGACCCTCTGATTAAAAGTCAGATGCTCTACCAACTGAGCTAATGGCTCCTATTCATTGCATTCCAGTTATAATGTCCATTCTAGCCAATTGCTCTATTACATATAGGTTAGAAAAGTCCCTTAAAATAAAAAAATGGCTGGGCCACCAGGATTCGAACCTGGGGTACACGGGATCAAAACCCGATGCCTTACCGCTTGGCTATGGCCCAACAATTTTAAATGGTGGAGGGGGAGAGATTCGAACTCCCGAACCCTGAGGGAGCGGATTTACAGTCCGCCGCGTTTAGCCACTTCGCTACCCCTCCAATAGTATGAACACATACAATAATCTTTATTCATTTTTTTAAAGTGGTGCCGGCCAGAGGACTTGAACCCCCAACCTACTGATTACAAGTCAGTTGCTCTACCAATTGAGCTAGGCCGGCAATGGTGGAGGATGCAGGGCTCGAACCTGCGACCCCTTGCTTGTAAGGCAAGTGCTCTCCCAGCTGAGCTAATCCTCCATGGTGACCCGTACGGGATTCGAACCCGTGTTACCGCCGTGAAAGGGCGGTGTCTTAACCGCTTGACCAACGGGCCAGGATGTTTTCATCTTCCAGTTCCCTTTTCGAAACTGACGAATTTTATTATACCTAGTTCTATATCATTTGTAAAGGGAAAATGTAATTTTTTTTAATTTCTTTTTTAAACCTTTTCAAATCAGCTTTTATCTTGTCAAAATAATGCGCATAGCTAACGGTTTCTTTCAAAACGAGGATTAGGTTATAATAAAAGCATTAAAATACATGTAATGAAGCATTTAAGTGCCATGTACTATTTTCTTTGTGAAAATAATTCCTTATGATAAACTTGAGGCACTTTCATGCTCGATTAAAAAGGATATTGGAGGTACGTTAATGAGTAACTTAGTAGAAGGTAAAAATATTGTCATCATGGGCGTTGCCAGCGAACGAAGCATCGCTTGGGGTGTAACGACTTCATTACATAAAGCCGGTGCAAATTTAATTTTCACATACCGTCAAGATAGATCTTACGGTAAGCTAACAAAATTGCTCGAAAAGCATAACATTGAAGCTAAATGGATCGTCGAATGTGATGTTGCAAGTGATGAAAGTATTACAAATGCATTTGCTACTATTAAAGACAAGGTAGGAGTCATTCACGGTGTTGTGCACTCTGTAGCTTTTGCCAATCGTGATGAGTTAAAGGGAGAATACGCAAATACGTCCAGAGAAGGATTTCTATTAGCACATGAAATTAGCGCTTTTTCATTAGTTGCTGTTACAAAAGCTGCTAAAGAGCTCATGACAGAAGGTGGCAGCATCGTCACACAAACCTATCTCGGTGCAGAAAAAGTCATTCAAAATTACAATATCATGGGCGTCGCCAAAGCTTCCCTTGAAGCAAGCGTCCGTTATCTTGCTGAAGACATGGGCAAATATGATATTCGTGTCAACGCAGTTTCTGCTGGTCCTATCCGCACATTATCCGCCAAAGGGGTTTCCGGATTTAATGAAAAACAAGGGCTTATTGAAGAAAAAGCACCTCTACGAAGAAATGTAGACCAAGATCAAGTGGGAGACGCAACATTATTTTTTATGAGCGAGCTATCACGCGGCGTAACTGGAGAAGTCCTCCATGTGGATTCTGGATATCATATTATTGGTGGCTAATAGGAAATCAAAAATATGAAAAGAGCGGAGTTTTCTTCCCCGCTTCTTTTCATATCCTATCCACTCTATTCCATCTACTTCCATCTACTTAGAAAAATAACGTACATAGTTTGAATTTCCGGTAATATATAACCCAGACTTTAACTTATACATTTTAGTTCCATTTACATATAATTCATCATTTACCGTAAACACCTCTCCTTGGTGCACTATTTCGTATTTTGCGTCCCAGTCAGGAGCATTATATACCCATAAACTAGCAGTAATTACTTCTACAAAACTTGCACTTCCTGAAGGGACTCCACTAACGACTAGTACTTGTCCAGGATAAATGATGTCATCGGTAAGGTTATTTAACGCCTGTAACTTGCTAACAGTCATACTATGTGCCTGTGCAATCCCCCATAATGAGTCTCCTGCTTTAACCGTATACGTAGTCCCGCCTCCCTCTGGCTGTAATCCCAAATATGCAGCAATAGCATCTGCTAAAGCTTTTCCAGTAAGGTCCATCGTCGTATTATTGCGCATTTTGACAATATCAATGGTAGAATCCATAAATCCACCTTCAATGAGAATAGCGGGCATTATGGACTCCCGAAGCATATGAAAATTTGCCGATTTTATACCTCGATCACGTAATCCCATCGCCCCGACAATACTTGGATGAATAGCTCTTGCTAAAGCTAATCCACTAGATGACCCCGGATAGTAATACGTCTCTGTTCCTGTCCAAGAACCCCATTGCCCGGTATTCGCATTGTGATGATAGGATATTAAAATATCTGCATCAGCATTATTTGCTACATTCGTTCTTGTCGTTAACGGCACATCTGTATCTCCTGTAGGATCGTCCATCCGTATAACAGTGGTATTCGCATACCTATTTAAATACTTGATAGCCGCAGACACAACTTTATTATTAAATGTCCACTCCCTTTCTCCAGCAGGGCTTCGTTTACCCGGCGTATGCATTCCATGCCCAGCACCAATAGCGATTTTTGTCATTGTAAATTCCTCCTTTTAATATAATGTATTAAAAAGACAGCTTGCCCGATTGGACTAGCCGTCTGTCTATTTGGTAAGGTTTGACCTTTGTAGCACTTCTTTTTGTTGCCTTCCCCTAAGCGTAATATAATTATTTTTAAACCATGTCCACACAGAGACTATAAATGTAACTCCATATGCAATAACTTCCTCTTCCAACAGCGGTATAGGCTGTAAGTTGTAATTTACTAAAACGGCATTGACCCAAACTATCGCTAACGCTATTGTTCTAACCACCGTACCTTTATCCATACGTTTACCTCCCTTTCGTTTAAATATATTGTCCAATCAAAATTAACAGTGTAATAAAAGCAAAAAGCCACCCACCCCAAAGGCGGATAGCTTCCAACACCGTAAATTTTCCTTCTGTTTTTGCTTCCATTCTCTCTACCTTTTCTTTCACAACCCCTAGCTCTTCGCGTAAACCATTATATTTCTTAATCATATTTCGTGTCTCTTGCATCTCATGTCGCAAATCTTTAAACTCACCTTGAATAGCCGCAATTTGCTCAAATAATTCTTTATTTGTGTACCATTGAGACATAATTACCTCCTTTCATTCTAAAACACCTTACTTTAGATGGTGCAACAACCAATCTATAACATGGGTTTTAATAGTAATTTTATCCTTTGTTTGTTTGAAATGCATCATAAAGATAAGCATAATCAATTGCTTTTTTTCCTGACCACTGTACGTCTGCATCTTCCAAAGCACCCTTAACTGACTCAAGATATACTTCATCATTATTATCATCAATTATTATTGTTTCTTGATAAAATTCACTCAACACTTTTTGAAAATTATCCATATCTCTAATATCGTAATAACCATCATTAATAATAGGCTCACCTTTTTCATCGACATTACTATAGTCCTTTTTTAACTGTTTTTCTTCCTTTATTACTCTTTCTAACTCAGAAGTTAACTTCTCTCTTAATCTACTACGATGGATAGATTTTAAACCTTTTAAAGGTAACTCATCCAATATATTTATACTGTCAATTAGTTTGATCTTATTGATTTTAATTTTCATAACTTTTTCACCTCTGTTTACTATAGTTTAACTGACCCAATTTTAGCTACTATTTTTTCTAATTTTGATGATAATTCTTGTATAGCCTTGGTATTGTATACAGCTAATTTATATAAGTCAATAGCTGTATGGCTCTCCGTAGAAACTAACTTACTGTGCTCTGCAAGTAATCCAGTTTGAGTCCCGGCATCTGGATTATTAATTAAATCGTATTCTACTACTTTTAATTTATTTATTACTTCTAGGCCAAGGTCTCCTAAAGGATTAATATTCTTTTTATATTTAATACTCGAAATCTGTGCAAACCTCTCAGCTGCAATAGGTCTATAATTTATTCCTTTTCCCTGGTTATAACCCTTACCATCCGTTACGCGGACTGCACCATCGTTAGTTGCTAGAAAAATATCTGATGATCCAGTATTTGCCCTGATTCCTGAAGCTCTTAGCGTACTATTAGATACATTAATACTCGTATTCCCTCCACTTGTACCATTCCAGTAAATAGTTTTGTCAGAATTACGTTTATAAATGGCGTTCGTCCTAACAGTTCCAACATCAAAAGTTGTGTTTCCACCTCGACTATAATTTTCATCGACAACAGATATAGTATTTCCAGACTTTGAAAACCGCAATCCAGAATTAGGAATAGTCTCTCTTGAACCAAACATCAAAAACCCATCGTTTGTATCATATATTCTATTAAACCAAAAATCACTATTACCTGGGAGAGATGCACGAGGAGTTATGAAGACGACAGAGTCCTGACTCTTTATATCTGCAGATCGATGTGAATCAATTACTACATGACTAAAATCAGATCTCAATGCTACAACCCCACCATAACTACTCATAGTAATCCCATTAGCATTACTTGGTGAATATGTTCCGTCCCACCACTCAATTGTTCCCGAGGAGCCATTTTCTTCTCTGTATTCCCCTTCTCCATCTACAAAAGTTGATAATCCAAAACTTGACATATAAATAGATTGACTTTTTTTCTCATCTCGAAATCGTAGATGACCATTCATAAAACGTGTATTTACATTGCTAATAGACGTTTGCCCTTTCCAAGTTCGCTTATAGGTACCACGGAGTAATATTTTACTTCCTTCTATTTTAGAATATTCTGTCGAATCCCCCCCCTGAATTTTTATTCTATTCGTATCTAGTGTCCCTGCTGATAGTTTTGCTACTGACATATTGCCTATTTTTGCATTTGTTATGGAAGCATCAGCTATTTTAGCACCGTCAATTTTTGCATTTCCTGAAATCAAATTATCGGTAATAATGCCATCTTTGACATAGACTTTCCCATTTCTAACGACTAAATCGCCATCGATCGAAACGCGTTGCGCATTAATTTTAATTTGCTCAGGGGATTGATTAATACTAGACAAAACCCCATTTTTGCTTACTTTAGAGACGATTTCATCTGCATTTTGTTCTATGCTAGATTCAGCCTCACTAACACGCATGGTCATATCTTCCATATCGGTATTATAAATAGTTTCCGTTACCCTTAAAGCTATTTGGGTGGCTTGTTGATCGAATGTAGAATTGGCTTCTTTTTTGAAAGTTGAGTAATCAGTTTCTAGTGAGTTAACATTTTGCTTAATACCTTTAGCCGTTTGTTCAATTTCGGAAGCATATTGTTCAATGGATTGAATTTCGGCTTGTGTATCCTCGGGTGCAGGAGTCCAATCCGTAGCCTTATTACCTTTTTCTAGTTTTATCCTTGTTAGTTTCAGTTTATTTCCAGCCGTATTTCCATTCTCACCGGCATAAACGAGCAAATTATAGTGAAAGCGATTATCTGTTTGAAAGGTGGCGGACATACGATTGATTTGATAAGGCATGTCAATAACCGCCATACTTTGTCCTGATTTTTTATACGGATAAATGGATATAACATCAGAAGATCCTTCAAGAAATTCAGCTTGAAAACTCAATGTGTAGATCGTATCTTTTTCCAACCTATTGTACAAAGTTACATGCATGAAATTGTTATCGGATGCCGCCTCCATCGTTCTCTCTTCACTGTCTTGAATTAAATTTCTCCCGCCGACCTCAATCTTCCCAATCTCGTCTTCGACATATGTCGCATCAACCTTACTTCTAATACTTTCGGCGTTCTGCTCAATGCTCGACTTATTTGCCTTAATATCATTAATAATGCCTTCTTTGTCCGTTCGATATTCCTCATTGGACACCTTGGAAGCAATCAATTCCGCGTTTTGTTCAATGCTGGATTGATTTTCGTTGATGGAAGTGCGCAAACTCTCCTTATCCTGCGTATATTGCTGATTGGAAACTTTTGATTGAATATCTGTTTCCGTCTGGCTAATGCGAGATTCTTGATTTTGCAAGTCGGTAATAATCCCTTGCTGATCAGATTCGTAAACCGCTTTGGATACCACATTATCAAACTTATTATCTAATTGCTCTACCGTATAAACATCCGCTTTATTCGCTTTTGCAACTAGCCGACCATTCACCCATTCAGCATCTACTTTATTCGCCAAATCCGTAACCAATTGACCGACTTGTTCTTGATAATCTGCTATAGAAATGGCGCCTACATCTGCTGCATTTTTAGGTGCTAATGGCTTCCATGATTCGCTTTCTTCATCCCAATGATAGAGAATATTAGGGTTTTCACTTGTGTTTAACCAGTACTTATATTCACTTGGACTAGGATTCGCTTCCCCTTTATAAATCCCGTATTCGATAAAGTCTGGGACAATTTCCTCTAAATCTGACAAATGTAATTGTACCGTTGAAGCACTAACCTGTTCGGAGTACTCGCTTGCTGTTCCATGTGTGTTCACGGCTCTTACTCGAAAATACCATTTTTCGTCTGTATCAGCATCAAAGTTATATGCGCCTACTTTGCCACGGAAAACAAGATTTGTAGAATCTGGGACAAACCCGTTTATTTGACTTGCATAAATCTCGTAAGCTGCTATCGCATAGGTGGATTCAAATGTCCATGACAGCATAATCTTTTTAAATAACCCTGTTGCGGAAACATCTTGTGGCGTATCAGGAACAATATTAGGAAATCTTCCATCCGTAATTGGTCCACCACCAGCATCCCAACTTGCGCTATCCTCTTTTACTTTATCAATGACCCAATCCATATCACGCTCATCTGGATTTAAGTCTAATATATTTCCTAAGACAAGGCTCCCGTCTCTCGGGTTGCCAATATCATATTTCCAAGACATAATTCTTGCTTCCACTAACACCATCGGTTTCATATCTTTGTCCCTAGCAATGCCTGTATCACCTAAGAATACGTGTTCATGTTCGTAATCTGCTATACCATAAAATGTAATGATATCCATTTCGTATTGAACCTTTGGAGCTTTTTCAGTTTGAACTGCCTCCCATGTCTTTACGAGTAGCTTTTCGGGATCTTCCTCGTCATTATCTTCAAATAAGCCAAATCGATGCATGAGCTCACCTGTTTCATGATTGAACACCCCATGGGTTTCCAGTGCTACCGAATCACCAACCCACGCTTGCCCCTTTGGTTTATCCGTGGGATCGCCCTTTTCTTTTACCCACTCTACGTCACGAAAAGTCACTTTCCCAGCGCCTTCCTCACCGGATTGTAAGGATTTTCCTTGACCATATAAAGCTGTTTTCGGATAATATAGAACCGTCCTCGTCAAATTCTTTATATCCTTATCCATTTCAAAACGTTTTCCGGTATCTGAGCCTTTACGCTGAACAATATCAATATAGCGACCGGTTATTTTGTTTCCCGCTACCTCGATGCGATCTACAATTTCACCGCCCCAACGTGATGTTAGCTTTCCTAAACAATCGTAGGCATTTTGATAGGAAAAGCTGATGTCATATAACCCTAAATCAGCTACATGACCGACTTTCCAGCGGGAATACTGTAAAATAATACCTAGCACAGCTTCAGCGGATTCATTTACCGTTTCACCATCCGTCACAATAACATCTGTTAATTCTTGCATCGCTGGCATACATTGGATAACCTTTTCCGGAGCTTCTCCGTCGATATCATCCACTTCACGAATGGTAAATAAACGAAGGTTTCCTTTTAAATCCTTAAACGCAACTTGGTTTCCACCTACGAAATAGGCAGCATCCTTATCGGACATAGGAAAAGTAATCGAAAAAGAGACGGGCTTTTCAACCGTCTCTTCAAAAATGGCCTCCACATAGTGGTTAGTGATGGCTAATAGCTCATCATACTTATTAAAAATGAAAATCCTTTCTTTCATCTCTACAACCACCTTTCCGTATACGTTACTTCTAATTGCATGGCAGGAATTGTTTTTATTTCATTTTTCCCTGGTCTTAATTGAAAGAAATCTGCATAGACAAGATCAATAGCCTCCATTTGTAACTGCCCATTAATCCATACCTTTTGTTTTGAAAAATCTACCGTCACCACATCATTCACTTTAAATGGATGGTGCAGGCGTAATTTTTCATCAGCTAAGCTGTATTCTACATACGGTATTCCTTCTTTTAAAACAGATGTAATCATAGGCGACGCGGGAGCGGTTCCATTCACATATACTTCATTTTTTTGTGCCATCTCGATCCAACGCATTATGCTTCACCCTCAGGCGGTATCCCTTGTTGAGCTTCTAGCGCTGTGATCCTCTCTTTAATCACTTCTATTTCATTTAAAATTGCTGTAATATTCGCTTGATTTTCTTGTCCAACCGTTGCATTATTGCCAATACTTTCGTGAATCGATAAAATATCTTCGCTTAACGCTGTGATATCTGCTTTATTTTCCGTTATACTTCCCGTGTTCAGTTCAATGCTTTCTCCGTGTTTCTCTAGCGATTTTTGATGGTTGGTTACTTTTGCATCCATCGCTGTTACATCGTTTTGTAATGTCGTCACATGTTCATGCACATCATTTAAACTCGTTTGTAAAGCTTCATCCTTATTTTGTAGCCGTTCTACTTCTGCATCAATTTTATCTGCATTTTGCGCAAAGTTAGCAATAGAAACATCAATTTTATCTGTTATTTCTGGCTTTACCAATTGCAAATTTGGTGTACTAGTTGCCAATAAAATCACCCCACTTGTTATTTTTGTATGCTTCCCACGTATATTTTTTCAACGCAATCGATTTGTATGTTTCCCCGTATTTAAAAGGATCGGAACATAAAAACACGAGCTCAGCTACTATGCTATTCGCCGTTTCTTCTGGAACATCATTTGCCGATAAAGTCGCATAAAAAAAAGCCGCTTCATCAGTAAAAGCTAACTTCTTTTGTGATTCTTGCAATAAATTATTTAGTTGGTTGTACCGCCTTCTAAACCCTTCTTTTGTTTGATCGGTTAGCTTATATTTCACCGTAATTTCTTTCGCATTCCATGTCGGTTCATTTGCTTCTAACACCCCGTGCATTCCTGGTACATCCACTGTCGAAATTCGTTGTTCCAGATTGCTTCTCCCAGATATGACCAATGTGGTAAAACTCCCTGATGGATCAGATAAATCATGATCTAAATTAACTCCATTAAATATCGTCTGCAATCGCGAGGCTCGTTCGCTGTTATCATCCGCTTCCTTCGTTACTGTATCTACAAACGTATACATCCTACACCTCCTACCAACTCTGCTGTCTTGTTAGATTGGATTTTCTTGATTGTGCATTCGTAATATCTTCTACAAACGCACTAAATTGCTGCTTGCCAATAGAAACATGGACTACTGCAGGCTGCTTTTGTGCACCCCATTCATTTAAAAACGGTTGCGATGGTTGAACGTTCACAGCTTGATGAAGACTACGAACCTCTCCAGCTATACGCGGTAATGTAAACTGCGGGTTAAAGGAATCCTGTACTTGATCCGATACCGCACTCGCTGCAGTAACAACATTTTTTGCCATTTGCTGAATCCCCATAGCAAATCCCGCCATCGTGTCATCGCCAATATCTCGAAATAAACGGGATGGTGATTTAATGCCTAAAAATTTCAACACACCACCGACAGCATCTTTGGCAGCATTTAACACAGCATCGCCTACCTTAGAAGCATTATCTGCAATACCTTGTATCAAGCCCATAATTAAATCTTTTCCTGCTGACACCATGTTGCTAGCAAACTCCATTACCTTTCCAGGCATTTTACCAATTTGCGTTCCTACTTCTGTTACAGCTTCGGTGAGCTTTGATCGTATCGCTTGAAACACTTCCTGGAATTTTTGTCGCACTGCAGTTACAATCGCCTGTGCTTTTTCTACAGCGCTCGATACCATCGTTAAAAATCCTTGTACGACAGCATCTTTCGCACTACCAATTAAGGAAGCAATGGTTTCCTTCACTTGCGTAAATTTTGTTTTTATCGTTTGCCAAATGGTACTAGTCATGGTGGAAACAAATTCCTTCATTATATTCCAGATGTTCATAAACGTGGACTTAATCGTTTCCCAGGCCCCAGACCAATCTCCAGTAATTAGTTGCATCACTGTTCGAATAATGCCCATCACTAACTCCATAGCTATTTTTATCGTTGTTTTTATGATGTTCCAAACTAATTTAATTTGTGTTGAAATGAGTGTCCAAGCCGCGATTAAAAATGGCTTTATGATATTCATCACTGTCATAATAACCGTCTTAATTGCTCCCCAGACAGATTGGAATATTTGTAAAAGCAATGCCTGGTTTTCCGTCCACCACGTTGTCAATGATCCCCAAAGTGTCATAACAAACGTGACAATTTCCTGAACCACCGGCATTATAAATGCACGGATCGATTCCCACACACTCATGACAATATCTCGAAACGTTTGACTATTCGTCCATAAATAAGCAAACCCTACTGCCAGTAAAGTCACTAACGTTATCATTAAGGCGAGGGGATTGGCAGCTAAAATAGAAAATAAGCTCATGACTCCTTCCTTCAATGCCAACATAGTTGGTAAAAAATTCGTCATCACGGAATTAATTGTTTCAAACAAAACAGGCATACCGCTTAATATCCCCATAAACGGGTCTAGTACAGCCTGCACTTGAGCAATTCCTTCTGTCATTCCTGGGATAAACCCTAACGATTCCTGCATTTCTCCCAGCTTCGTAACGACAGGGTCTACCTTCTCTTGCAACGTTTTAAACGCATCCCCGGCTTCATTTAACCCTTCTGCTTGTACTTTAAAGCCTTGCATAAACCGCCCCGGCTCATTCGATCCTTCCGCCATAAGGCACCTCCTTTTCCGTATTCACCTGTTTAGCAATAGCTGCTAAACGTTTCATTTTATCACTCACCCGCTTAGGCTTGGTTACTTCCTTCAAATGTTTTTCATAATCAAAGAAATCTTTAAATCGCTTGTAAATAGGTACTTGCTTTTTACCTTGTTCTTTTGTTAGTGTGACTTGGTGATTGATCCATGCTTGCTTATACATCTTGTATTCCTTATCTACTTGCTGCAATCGAAATGCACGTATTCGTAAAGCATACTCCCCTAACGTGAGCACTTCAATATCTTTCAGTTTTGTAAACGCTAAAAAGCGGAAACAGTTAATAATGATATCCTCATATGCTTCTTTTGAGGTTATGCTTTCTTGTGATTGGTTGTTGCTTGCATTTGTTTGATCGTGTCCTTCATGACTGGTGACTTCCCCAATGCATCCTTTAACGCTGTAAATAATTCCTCAAGCCCGTCATTTTCTAAAGCATACTGTTCAATAGCTTTTTCGATTTGACTGTTACTTGGGGTTGTATCCAAATAGGAAATAGCTGCTTTAATAACCGCATGAATAGCAACTGGATTCCATTGCTGCAAATTCATAAACGCCATGTTCACACCCATTCCAAATTTCATCCCTTGATAATCCACTTCATACACTTTGTCCAGTTCACGAATAAATTTTATACCAAATTTCAATTCATACACTTTTTCATTAATAGTAAATTCCATGTCTCTTCAACCTCCAAAATTTAAATATAGTAACCAATGAATATAGCTGTATTCATTGGTTACTTGAACTAAGGCTCGGGGCGCCCGGTTAGCAACGTAGCGAGTGGAACGAAACGACTAAAGTTTTAGGAATCATGGTGAGACGGTGTTGACGAACCATTGATGCCTTATCGTAAGGCGATTCGTGAAGTCGCCTAGTTGCTGGGCGCTGGAGCAGGACGTGGCTAAATAACTTAGTTAGTTTATCCACAGCTGCAAAATTTTATAATTTCCTAGACAACAAAACACTTGGCTTGTCACCAATTTCTTACGGTGGAAGCCGTAGTTTTACTTACTATAAACCCTTAAAACTCTAAACATTTATATAGTGTAAAAAATCGTCAGCTTATTCTTACCCACGATAATTACATACTTATTTCTCACATAAAATTTTTACGTCAATTCATCATGCAAATTTTATACAAGATCGATTACATTTACATAAATAGGATCAGCAAGATTTATTAACCCTCAACAGGAGCTTCCGCTTTTGTATCTTGGAATGCATATTGAACTGCTGCTTGCTGCTCCTCTGTGAGTGTTGCTTCACCAAATTGTGGCTCCAGTTCTACGGTGAAGTTAGCTGAAATGGCAGCATTTTCTTCTGCACTAGCTGGATCTTCCCATGAATCTAAATAGCCTTGAGCATAAATAGCTGGAAATTTATTGTCAGCTGTTTTTAGTTCTTCATCTACAGTTACTTCCCATAACTCCAGCTTTTGTCCATGAATGACTGACTGTCGAAGCATGTTAGCAACTGGATCATCCATTGCTTGAATAGCTTCAATAGCCACTTCTGATTCCAATCCTCCGACATTAATGAGAGAACCGTCTTTCGTAATAATTCTTTCTAATTCACGAGAATAACTAAACGTATGCTCGGTTTGAAATACTAATTTAGCTGCTTCTTCTCCTTGATTCTCCAATAAACGGAATAATAAAATCTTGTTTTTACCTGCTTGCATTTTCTTTTGTGTATCTGTCATTTTCATGACCTCCTAATTATAATTTTTGATTGCTTATGCTATAGACGGACTGCAACGAAACAACTTATTTATCTCCTATACCATTTGCGAACACCTCCTTAAAGCAAACTAAAAAAGCCTTACATACCGTTCATCATGTGGGGAAGAAGACTTCTTAGATAAACGTGGCTTCCCGCCAAATCTTGATGGCGGAAAAACGCGCTTCTATTTTATTTAGTTTAACGTCATTTCGGACAATTTCCCTAAATTCAAACATCCGAATCAATTGCACATTAATCATTTTTGGATCGTATGTTCGGTAAACCTAGTATACAATAGCTTGTTTTGTGTTGTCATCTACTGGGAAGACTGTGTAAACTGTAACATCCTATCTACAATCGTCTCTTTTATCTTGTAGATATGTTTTCTGGAAAGACCCATATGTTTACTAATTGCACTTATTGTCATACCATCCAGCATACATTCTAAAACAGCAATTTCTCTCGGTTCCTCTATTGCAGATAATCTTCCTTGAATAAACAATACCTTTTTCTCTAATTTAGCTAACCAACTGCTTTTTTTATCTCGTCGTATAACTTCTTTACCAACAGGGTCATTTATGGCTCCCTTTGCTCTCGGTAACGTAGCTTCCACTCCTGATGCTGCAACAAGTTTCGAGCCGATATCTTCTTCCAACATCATTCGTTGACGCTTTATTTCTCTAATCATCCAGCTATAATCTTTTATTGCTCTCTCTAACTGTTCCTTGTTCATGAAAACCAGCCCCCTTGCTAAATAATTCCTCTACGTATCTACTTCTTATTATTGGAGCCAAAACACCTGCCCTTTGGTCTTTTCGATATTCACTTATCACCCATCGAATACAATTTTGTTCATCAAATGACATGTTTTTCTGTTTCATTCCTTCCCTCCTTGTATTCCATAATTTAACTAAAGAACATTTGTTCCTATCATACATTTCTAAAACAGAAATGTCAAATTGTGTTCTTGCTATTTAAGAAATTATTGTTTGTTAACTCGTTTAAATAATGGTATGATGAAATTGCTTAGAAAAAATTGGCTTATCGAAAAAATCTAGTCTTTCTTATACGATAAACCTTAGAAATAAAAAAACTTTCCATAAATTAGAATTTTATTTTCATGGTAGATAATTCGTCCGATGCGAGTGATGATCGTTTCCTATCATGCAAAAATTGAAAGTGGTGTTGGCATTGAATGTGGGTAAGAGAATTGTTCAATTGAGAGAGAGACAAGGTTGGAGTCAGCGCGATCTTGCGAAACAATTAGACATAAACGTTAGTGTGATGAATCGGATCGAATCGGGAGAAAGACCGATAAAAGACCATGAATTAGATAAGCTTGCTACTGCTTTGCAAGTTACTTCTGATTATTTACTAGGACGATCTAATAATCCGAATTTAACAGAAGAGGAAGCGTTTGTAGCTTTTCGTAATGACCCTTCCCTAGAAAGATGGTATAAAGAATTACCAAACAATAAAGAAGAAGATCTTAAACGACTGAAGAGGATATGGGAAGCTTTTAAAGAAGAATAAACGTTTATTAGTGTATACGTCTATACACTATTTATTTTTATTCTCACAAGAACAAATGTTCGTTTTTGTTAAGGGGGTATTTGATGTATCTTTCTCGAACAGAAGATTATATTCAGCAGCTTCTTCTGGAACGTCATATTCGTAAACCAAAAGATTTAACAATCGAAAATATTGCCTCTTCGCTCGATGTATCTGTCTATTATTGGGAATATAGCAGTGAATGTGTGTATGTAAATGAGAAATGCCTGATTTTTATAAATTATAACCTCACTCCACAGGAGCAATGGCAAGAATTTGGGCATGAAATAGCTCATTACCTTTGGCATGCTGGTCGCCAAGAATTTCTACCCACACTTTTTACAGAATTACAAGAATGGCAAGCAAATTATTTTAGTTACCATTTATGTGTTCCTACATTTATGTTACAACGCTTAAAACCAAAAATAACACCTAACATGATCGTAAATACTTTTCAAGTAGAATACCATTTTGCTTGTAAACGCTTAGAGATGTATCAAAGCAAACAGCTTGTTTCTATCTAATAGGGGTCATCTCTGATTTTTCTTTATGGTTACAAGCAGTCATGCGTATAGAAACCAAATTAAAAAGCAAATTTTATTTCAATAGAAAGTTTTCATTAGACGCAGGTGCGATTAACAAAGTAAAATCACTTTTTCGCACCTGCAGTTGCTTAATGACTCTGTACCTCCTCCATTTTTGACTTAAATTTCATCTTTGAAGTTCGCATTATACTATTTTTGAACAGTTAACTGTTTATTTCGCATTTCTTTTGCAGCTTGCACCATAACTTTCAAAGCGTCTATGGTTTCATCTTCTTTTCTTGTTTTCAAACCGCAATCTGGGTTAATCCAAAATTGATTAGGTGAGATCATTTGTAATGCACGGTTCATATTTTGTTTGATTTCATAAACAGATGGAATTCTGGGACTATGGATATCATAAACACCTAAACCAATTTCTTTTTGGTACGTATTTTCTTCAAAGATGGAGACGATCTCACCGTGACTTCGTGACGTTTCAATTGAAATGACATCCGCATCAAGATCATCGATACAATCAAAAACATCTTCAAAATTGGAATAGCACATATGTGTATGAATTTGTGTTTCGGGACTAGCCGTTGCCGTTGCAAGACGAAAGACAAGTGACGATTGTTTTAAATATTCCTCCCACTTTGCTCGATTAAGCGGCAACCCTTCACGTAAAGCTGGTTCATCTACTTGAATAATCGTTATGCCCTTTGCCTCTAAAGACTCTATTTCCTTTTGCAATCCTAATGCAATTTGTTTCATAATTTCATAGCGTGGTGCTGCATCATGGACAAAAGACCAATTTAAAATGGTTACTGGCCCTGTTAGCATTCCCTTAACCGGACGTTCTGTTAACGACTGTGCGTAAGCGCTCTCCTTCACCGTTATTGGTTTATCCCAAGACACATCTCCAAAAATCAAAGGTGGTTTGACACATCGTGATCCATACGACTGCACCCAGCCAAACTCTGTCACAGTGAAGCCATTCATTTTTTCCCCAAAATATTCAACCATGTCATTTCGCTCAAATTCACCATGAACAAGAACATCGATATCAAGTTCTTCCTGAATTGTGATCCACCGTTTCATTTGCTTCTTCACAAACTGTTCATACGCATGATCCGTAATCTCACCTTTTCTCCATTTGGTACGCGTTCTTTTTACTTCAGGCGTTTGCGGCAAACTGCCTATTGTCGTTGTCGGCAGTAATGGCAATTGCAAACGCCGCTTTTGCTTTTCTATTCTTTCTGCAAAAGGTATGGATCGTTGTGCATCGTCAGTTGTTAAATGAGCTACTTTTTTCCTTACTTCATCATTGGATTGATACGTCTCTATTAATTGTTTAATTGCCTCATTCGCTTGATTTAAATCATCTTGAACGGAAACCATACCATGATTCAGACCTTTCGCTAATGTAACTGCTTCATCAAGCTTCTCATCAGCAAATGAAAGTCCGTCATAAATGACATTATCCAGCTTTTGTTCTAATGTTTTTGTTACCGGAACATGCAAGAGGGAACAAGATGGTTGAATAATAAGCTGATCATGATGAACTAGCTGTCTAATCTCTTCCATCAGCGTGCGCTTTTCTGCTAAATTAGCTCGCCAAACATTACGTCCATCAATAATTCCTGCTGCTAGCACCTTACCCTTGGGAAATCCATACGTTTTTAATAATTCTAAAGAATCTCCGTGAACAAAATCGATACCAATCGCTTTTACTGGTAGATTCACTATTTTTTCATAAGCAGTTATTTTTTCAAAATACGTTTGTAAAATAATCTTCGCACGAGGTACGTGTTTAGCAAAAGCCTGATACACTTTTTCAACTACTGCGATTTCTTCTTTCGATAATTGCGTTACTAAGATTGGCTCATCTATTTGAATCCAAGATGCCCCCGCTTCGACAAGTTCTTGTAAGACCTGGACATATAATGGTACAAATGTCTCCACAATTGTTGAAAACTCCTGCTCGTCATAACCCTTTGCCAGTTTTACAAATGTTACGGGGCCTAAAAGGACAGGCTTTCCATCAATATCTAGTTTTTCTTTAGCTTCTTGATAAAAAGTTAAAGCACGGTTCTCTACTAATGAAGGTGTGACATCATCTAATTCCGGAACAATATAATGGTAATTTGTGTTAAACCATTTCGTCATTTCAGAAGCGACGGTCCCACCTGTTCCACGTGCAATAGCGAAGTACGTGTGCTTATCTACTTTTCCACCAGTATAGTTAAAACGTTTCGGTACGATTCCAAACGTAACGGCTGTATCTAAGACATGGTCATATAAGGAAAAGTCATTTACCGGGATTAGATCGATTCCTTTTTCTTGTTGTTTTTTCAAATTACGTAAACGGATTTCTGTTGTTTTTTCAAATAATTCCGTCTCGGAAATAACTCCACTCCAAAAATTTTCTAGTGCTCTTTTCCACTCTCGATTTTCTCCAATTCTCGGATAACCAATATTCGAACTCTTTATTTTTGACATATATACTCCTCCATTTTTTATATGTGATCGAAAATCATGATTATTCACATTCTCTCTTGCGTTCTCAGGTTCTAGGATAGGTTAATGCATTTATTCTAAACGACTATTCTTTAGAATTTGATTTGTACTTACCCTTAAATCCTAAATTAATGTGAGGATAAGCTTGCTTTCACTCGCATAGAATTTGTTTTTTGATGAATATAGTTAACTAATTCGACGATCATATCATAGCGCATAAACGGAGTGATAAGATATATCCCGTAAAAATGTTCTAAAGCTGTATCAAGTAACTCTTTCGAAATAGCTATACTTTCTTTTGTTGATTGTGCTCGATTTCCTTCTGCTGCTTTCATACGGGATCGAGCTTCATCTGTAAGCTTTATCCCTGGTACTTCATGGTGTAAAAATTCAGCATTCTTTGTAGACGTTAATGGCATAATTCCAATAAAAATCGGAGTATCTATATGTGAGGTCGCTTGTTTCAAAGCAATTATTTTATCTTTGCTATACATGGGTTGTGTCATGATGTAATCAGCACCACTTGCGATCTTTCTCTCCAATCGAGCAATCGCCTTTTCTACATTATTCACATTTGGACTAAAAGCTGCTCCTACGGTAAATGCAGTATGTTCTCTTAGAGAATGCCCGGAAAATGACATGCCTTGATTTCCTTTTTTAATTCGTTCAATTAATTTAAATGAATTCACATCAAACACGGATGTTGCTCCTGGAAAACTGCCAATTTTAGTTGGGTCGCCAGTTATTGCTAAAATTTCATGAATTCCTAAAATATGCAATCCCATTAAATGCGACTGTAAGCCAATTAAATTACGGTCTCGGCAAGCTATATGGACTAACGGTTTGATTCCTTGCTCTTTAATAATCGTTGCAATAGCTGTATTACATATTCGCGGTGTTGCAAGCGAATTATCGGCAAGTGTTACTGCATCGATTCCAGCTTCTTTCAATGCTTGTATTCCCTGCTGGTATTCTGTCATATCTAAATGTTTCGGAGCATCTAATTCAACAATAATGGTATGTCGTTCTTTTGCTAATTCTGCCAGCGATTTTTCTTTTCGTTTCCTTTTTAACATCACCCTATCCTGCTTTGGAAAGTCTACCACTTTTTCAGTAATAGGATTAGTAGCATTCAAGCCCTCAGCTAATGCTTTAATATGGTTAGGTGTTGTTCCGCAACACCCTCCTACTAAACGAACTCCTTGCTCTCTTAATTGGCTGGCACACTCCCTAAAATAATCCGGTTCATTTTCGTAATAAAGTACACCATCGCGATAAGCAGGTAAGCTTGCATTTGGGTAAGCAGCTAAAAAAGCCCTTTTCGGTATAGGAACCGATTGTAAAGAGGTGATTATTTGCGACGGACCAAAACGACAGTTCACGCCAACGAGATCAGCACCTAAAGCTTCCAGTTGTTGTAATGCTTCAGCCAACGGTGTTCCATTTTCCAAAATCCCCGGAACATGCATCGATACATTTGCAATAATAGGGATTTTCGTTTCCTCCCGAGCAATTTCCAACACCATCTTTAATTCATCGAGATTATAATAAGTTTCTAAAATGAGCCCATCTACTCCCTCCAAAAGCAAACAATATAATTGTTCTCGGAAGCTTCGCTTAATTTCCTCTTTTGTTTCGTTTAAAGCTTGAACGCCATGAATACCGCCAATCCCCCCTACAATGGATACTCCTTTTTGCCGAGCTTCCTTTGCAATTTGCACAGCCTTTTGGTTGATCCTTTTCACCTGATCCTCCAACCCATATCGTGCTAATTTAATATAATTTGCACCATATGTATTTGTTTGAATGACTGTTGCTCCAGCATGAATATACGCTTCATGTACTTGTTGAACTTGATTTGGATGGGTTATGTTTAATTGTTCAAAACTTTGATCGATTCCATAGGAATAAAGCATCGTTCCCATAGCACCATCGGCAATTAAAATTTGATTTTGTAATTGTTGTAATAAGCTCATGTCGGTTTCTCCTCCTTTGCATCAAATCATCTGCTCCTACTCATGATAGGTCTTACTAACAGTTCATGCGGAAAAATGGTTTTAACATAGTAAAAGGCATCTTTCACCTTATTAAATAATCGAAAAGGTAAAAGATGCCTTTAGTTGTCTAATCGGCATGTGCTTTATTTGGAATTTTGTAACGAATGATTGTTATTCATATTCGCAAACCGCTTTTTCTCCGTTATGTCAATTTGTGTAACCCTTCCAGCGTGTACAGTAATGACTACAGAACCGAAATCAATTGCATCTAAGCTTTTTCTTACATACTCCCATTGTACTTCATTCAATTTACCCATTTTCCCATCTTCCCTTCTCATGTTATTCAAAGTACAAGTAACCAAACTGGAACTTGTAAAAGCCTAGTGCCCTTGGAAGAAAAGCGCCTGTTCATAACAAAAAACCTCTTCCTTTTGATAAATAAGAAGAGGTGGATTATTTTATAAGTCTATCGCTCTTCTTATCTTTCAGGCATAATGCTTGCTGGAATTGGCACAGTACTTCAACAAAGTCTGTTGCCGAGGTTTCGCTGGGCCAGTCCCTCCACCTCTCTGGATAAGAAATCATCTAATATTAAATTTGTTTAATACTCTACACCGAAAGTGTATTATTGTCAATAATTTATTTATAAAATTTTTGCAAATATTAATACAAATAGGTTTTATACATACATTCTCGAAGCGCTTTTCAGACTTATTCATAGTTGTTCAATAGGATTAAACCTAATTCCATTAGCTGTCGAGCACACTTGTTTGAATATATATTAGATTTTTATGATTCCTTAACACCACCCACAAATTGACTTTTTTTGTTAGATTTTAAATCGTTAATGATAATTAGATTTAACTATCGTATAATGACCATATGAAGGTTGTGATAATTTACTTAATTTCTGTTTCACAAATACAAATGGAAGTAAATTTTTCTTTGATTCCTAGTCACTCATGGACTAGGATACATGGTTCTTAAAATTTTCTAGAAAGCAGGTGAGTTTGATGTATACGGAAAAAGTATTGTCGTTAAGAAATTTATCCATGAGTTATGGAAGTAAAAGCATATTAAATAACATTAATCTCGATGTATATGCTGGACAAATCATTGGGTATATTGGGCCTAACGGTGCGGGAAAGAGTACTACACTTAAAATCATGCTCGGGTTAATAGAAGAATATAGTGGGACGGTAGAACTTTTTGGAGTAGATATTGCTACAAGTGATTACTCCTACAAACGTAAAATTGGTTATGTCCCAGAAAATGCAGAGATCTATGATAATTTAACAGCTAATGAATATTTGACATTTATCGGTGAGCTTTACGGCATGGATAAAAATAAAGCGGCTGCTAAAGCTAAAAGCCTTATGCAACAATTTGACATGGAAGATGTTTTACATACGCGTATTTCTTCTTTTTCTAAAGGAATGCGGCAAAAAGTATTACTTATTTCAAGCCTATTGCATAATCCCGATCTGATCTTTTTAGACGAACCACTAAATGGGCTTGATGCTAATAGTGTCATCATCATTAAAGACATCTTGGAACAGCTTGTTGCAGAAGGAAAGACCATTTTCTATTCCTCACATATTATGGAGGTTGTAGAAAAGATTAGCAATCGCATCGTCCTGCTTAAGGATGGAGAAATTGCAGCAGATGGTACATTTGAAGAATTGCGCGAACAAAATAAGCAAGGCTCTTTAGAAAGTATTTTCAACCAGATAACAGGATTTGATGAACATAAACAAACCGCAGAGAAGTTTGTTCAAATTGTAACTGATGGTGATAATCATGAGTAAATTCTCTTTAAAAATCCTTGATCTGCTACAACCTTTTTTCCATATGCTACGTATTGATTATCACATGATGCGTAAAATTCTTGAGACGAAGCTTACGATGGATGAGCGCAGAATACCGACAGTATTTGCTTCAAATGTATCAAATAAAAAAAAGGATAGCAATCAGTTTGTAAAATCATTATTTATTTATGTATTATACGGGGTCATGCTCGTTCCTTTTTTATTTTTTGGAGATAATTATATCTTCCAAATCAGCCTCATCTTTGGTATTTCCATGTTCATTTTAATGACATCCATGGTGTCTGATTTTTCCGCAGTACTTCTAGATGTTCGCGACAAAACAGTTCTCCATACGAAACCGATTGATTCGAGAACCATTAGCGCAGCAAAAATCACCCATGTTGCAATTTATATGAGTATGTTAACAGGCGCGTTTATTATCATTCCAGCTATCGTTATGTTATTTGTACATGGAATCGGTTATTTAATGCTTTTTTTAGTAGAAATTATTTTGTTAATACTGTTCATCATGACCATCACAGCACTCATATACATTTTTATTTTACGTTTTTTCAGTGGGGAGAAATTAAAGGATATTATTAACTATGTGCAAATCCTATTATCCGTAGGTATTGTTATCGGTTACCAAATTGTCGCTCGAGCTTTTGAAATAGTTGATTTTAATTATATATATAATTTCAATTGGTGGAATGTTTTTATTCCTCCTATGTGGTTCGGCGCACCTTTTGAATTTATACTAAATGGCGATACGTCCTTTGGGATAGTGATCCTTTCTTCTTTAGCAGTCATCGGACCAGTTATTTCGGTTATGTTATATTATAAATTAATGCCGGCGTTTGAGCGTAATTTGCAAAAACTTATGGACAGTACAGAGAAATCTAAACCGAAACGATGGAATATGAACGCTATGTGGGAGCATTTATTTTTTAGAAACAAAGAGGAACGGCAATTTTTCCGGTTTTCGTCCCTTATTATGGCAAGAGAACGTGATTTTAAGCTAAAGGTGTATCCAACCTTAGGATTATCTCTTGTTTTTCCGTTTATTTTCCAATTCAACTATTTAAATCTACATTCAATTGAGCAACTTTCTCGTAGTAATATGTATTTCACCATTTATTTTTGTATGATGTTTATTGGCCTTGTAGTAATGATGCTCCAATTTTCTAGCAAATATAAAGCTGCATGGGTTTTTCAAATTACACCAATCGTTCATCATTCTTCTATTTACAGTGGCACTCTAAAAGCGTTTATTATTAAATTGTTTTTACCACTTTATTTATTATTATCGATCGTTTTTTTATTTATATTCTCTATACGAATTCTTCCTGACCTTGCGATTGTCCTTATAACAGCTATTCTACACACATTAATCAGTTATAAGGTTCTAAACAATCGTAAGTATCCATTTTCAGAAGTATTTGAGTCGACACAGCAAAGTGGATCTACGATGAAATCGTTCCTACTCATGTTTGTAGTTGGTTTATTTTTCTTAGTGCATCTATTTTTTTCCAAAATAATTTACGGTGTGTATTTATATCTAGTGATTTTAGTAGTTACTACCATTATATCTTGGAGAATCGTCTTTAAAATGAAATAAGCTGGACTATTGAATATATACCTTTTAGAATTCCCCCATCTTCTAAAAAGATGGGGGAATTGAATAGAGTAGTCGTGTGGCCTTCATAAATTATTTCCAACCAAAAATAAAACATGTCCAAGCTCATAGCAACAATAAAGCGTCTGCATTTAATATATCAATTTGTTTTTGATTCTTTTTTTTGATATAATCTTTGTCTTCGAAATCCTTTAGTACTCTGCTTACAGTTTCAGGTGTTGTCCCAATGTAAGAGGCTACCTCTTTATAATTCATTGGCAAATCAATTCGATTACTTTTGGTTTCCATATTTTCAACAAGAAATAAAGCTAACCTTGCATCTACCGACTCCGTAGCAAAACGAGTTGCTTGCATCTCTGATTGCTCCAGCCTATGAGCAAATTCTTCTAGTATTTTTAAAGAAATCGAAGGGTAATCTATTATTAATTTTTGTATAATGGAACGACTAATTATACAAACCTTTGTGTGTGCCAGGGCTTCGGCATAGGCTTCGTGAACCGTATCTTTAAAAATAGCCAATTCCCCTGTGAAATCGCCAGGTTGTAAAATCCGAACGATCTGCTCTTTTCCCTCATCAGACAACCGATAAATTTTTATCTTACCTGCATGTGTAATATACAACGATTTAGCTTTATCACCTGCACGGTATATGGTCTCCCCTCGGTTAAATGTAACAGCATGAACATGGTCCATGACTTCTTCCATTTGCGGTTGATCTAAATGGTTAAAGATAGGTACCATAGCTACACAATTAGGATGAGAATGCTTGTTACAAGTACCTCGTTTAATTGGTTTTCCTTTAGAAAACATATAAATCTCCTTTCTATAAATTGTCAAAAAGTATGCAGATTACTGGTTCAAATTAGTTTGTTTTCTTTTTCAACAAACATTTTCAAAAATCATTAACTTCGCTTTCGCAAATCGGTATTCATAAATTTATCTTTATAGATATCTTGGTCTTATTTTTGATGCATATCTGTATGAAACTTAATAAGACGCATTCCATTTAATATAACTAACATTACACTAGCTTCGTGAATAAACATACCGGAAGCTAGATGAACAGAACCATTTAATACACCAACTAGCAAAAAGGCTACTGTCCCTATTGCAATCCACGTATTTTGCTTCATACTACGAACTGTCGCTTTTGCTAATGCATAAGCATGAGAAAATTGAGCCAGTTTACTTGCCATAAGCACAACATCAGCTGTCTCCATAGATATATCTGTTCCGCCATCTCCCATAGCTAAGCCAATATCAGCTGTCGCAATCGCTGGTGCGTCATTAATCCCATCTCCTACCATCGCAACATAATATCCAGATTGTTTTAATTGCTTTATATAGTCTACCTTAGCTTCCGGTAATAATTCGGCATGATAACTATCTAAATGTAAATTTCTTGCTACTAGAGCAGCCATATGGGAATTATCCCCCGTAAGCATGGTCATTTTACGAATACCGCTTTTTCTCATGTTTTGCAAAGCATCTAAAGCATCTTCCCTAATTTGATCAGCGATGGATACAGCACCTGCTATTTTTTGATTTATAGCTGCCAAAATAACGGTGTTACCTCTTTTCTCTTGCGTTTCCTTATATTGAAGCATTTCTTGAGATAAAATAATGTCTTCCTGCATCATAAGACTTTTATTACCTATAATTAGCTCCTGTCCCCCTACCTCTGCTTTTATCCCTTTTCCTTTTACAATCTGTCCGTTCTTTACATTTTCATAAAGCGGTAACCTTCGTTCATTTGCTTCTTTAACAATGGTTTTCCCTAGATGGTGTTCAGAAATCACTTCTGCTTCGGCTATGATTTGCAGTAACCCATTTTCTTTTAAATGGTGATCCCACACTTTAATTGCAGTTATCTCTGGTTTCCCTTTAGTTAATGTTCCAGTCTTGTCAAAAACAATTGTATCTACTTTGGCTAAGCGTTCCATTACTTCGCCACCTTTAACAAGCACCCCGTTTTTTGCTCCATTTCCGATTCCTGCTACATTGGAAACTGGAGCACCAATAACAAGCGCACCTGGACAGGCAATAACTAAAAATGTGATTGCCATATGAAGGTCTTGCACGATAATATACACCAGTATGGAAAGAGCAACAACAAATGGTGTATAAATCTGTGAAAATTTGTTTAAAAATTTTTCTGTATTTGACTTGCCGTCCTGCGCTTCTTCTACTAATTCAATAATCTTTGCAAACGTTGTGTCATCTCCGACCTTTTCAGCAATCAATTCGATGTATCCCTGATCAACAATGGATCCACAAAAGATATCATCATTCCTTCGCTTGTAAGCTGGTATAGATTCACCTGTCACTGTAGACTCATTGATTTGAGCCCTGCCTTTGATTATTTTTCCATCTACTGGAATTTTTGCGCCTGAATGCACAGTGACTCGTTCGCCAATCACCACCTCTTCCACTGGAACTTTAACAGTCTTCCCATCTCGAATAACCTTAGCCTCTTGTGGCGCCATATCCATTAGTTCACTCAAAGAGGATCTTGTTCTTTCTAGCGTACGTGCTTCCAGAAAATCGCCGAACAAAAATAAAAATGCCACCACAGACGATTCAATGTATTCTTGAATAAGTACTGCACCAACAATGGCAATGGTAACGAGTAATTCAATGCTAAACACTTTCAACCGTAAAGCTTGAAAGGCCTTTATAAAAATTGGAATTCCTGCAATCACTGTTGCAAAGATTAAAAAGCCATTTTGAACCCCTTTTCCACTAATTATACCTAAAAGTACTCCTAAAATGATCGATATAAAAGCTATTCCCGTTATATGCCTTTTATACCTTTGAACAAAAGCAGTCACTTCTACACCTCCTTTACAAAATGTTGGTTCGATACTTCTACCTTAATAAACCTTTGTTCTAATGTAATTGACGAGCCTCAACTTAAAAGCAATTTTCATAATTAGAAGATCATAAACAACATTTAGTAAAAAATACCCAACGAACATGTTTACTCACTAGCAAGTGCACATAACACAAGAGAAACCTATAATCGTCCTTTTTCACTTGAATGCGAAATTTCAGAATAAAGTGCATGGATCATTCTCGAAATGCGAGCCATGATGGTTTCTTTCATTCAAGAAAAATTTGGCTATCGCCAAATTGCTGTGACGATAGCTGTAGTTTTGCTTTTATTATAATCCATAATAATTTAGTACTTTCGTATAAAAAGCAAGGCCATCAGAGCCAACACTACCAACATCTAAGTTTGTTTTTGGGATAAGACAGCGTACCCTAATTTGCTAATCTTTTCTACTAATTGATCTATATCAACTTTTTTCTCATCATATTCCACTTTTGCCTTGCTTGTATTAAACAGAATCCTAGCTTTCCGAACGCCTGGCTCTTTTCCTAAAGCTATTTCAATTTTTTTAATACATGACGGACAAGTTAACGGCTCTAATTGTAATACTACATTTGCCATCATAACTTCCTCCTTAACTATAATGTACTTTTATTATAATCAGTTACATAAGGAAACGAATTGAGGTACATCAAGTTTATACTTGGATGCTGGTAGCTTTTGTTTAGTGCCTTAAACAGATTACTGCCTATTTGCTTCAATTCGCCCAAATATCATTACGATCCCCACGCATCATTGTGTGCCTTGAAATTGGAGAAATATATCTTGTAGTGTCGGTTACGTAATTTTCAAATAGTGATAGTAAATCATAGATCTGTGTCGCATAATTAGAAATTTTTTCTTTCGAGGTGCGAATGTTATGATCCCATGCTTCAACACTTTTCCCTTCATTTGTTTGCATAAAGGTCGTTATTAGGATGTTTATCCCTTTTGTCAATTTGTTTAGCAATCACCACCGCCGCTCCTGCTGCCTAATTTAATAGCTCCCCAAGCCAAGCATTCAATCGGCTAACGACTGTTTTTGAAAACTCTTTGGGCTTCTTTTTTACCTTTACTTAGAATAAAAGCTTGAATAGCTCCTACACCGCCTCCTGCTGCTTCAGACTTTCTTTTAGGTTTATCAGATTATCCTAAAAGAAAAAACATGAAAGAAAGTAAGGTTGTACAAGAGTTAAAAAACGGAAATGAGCTATGACGGTGAACTAGACGAAGAAACAATCAAGCTTGTAAAAAAAGCACTAAAAAATGGAATGAAATAAGTTAAAGGGTGAAATTAATGAGGTTCAAGTAAATAATTTAGACCATAATACATAAATAAAACCTATCCAACATCTTCACTGCTGATATTGGATAGGAGTTTTTCTACTTAAAAAAAGAATCGCAAACTAGCCATACTGCACATTGCTACAATAACAGTTAATAATAAACTTCGAGTAAATAAAGCAACTAAAATTGTCGGAAGAGCAGCAAGTAACCGTAAATTACCTATAACATAACTAAATTCATGATTAGGAATGAGAACTTCTTGAACAACTAGTGCTGTCATAACAGCGATAGGAATATGTTCAAGCCATTCAATAACCTTACTAGGTATCTCCATCTGACTTAACATCATAAGCGGAGCACTTCTAGGTAAAAATGTTACAATTGTCCCAAAGATAACGATCACCAATAAAGTTAAATCCATTGTCATTTTTTAATCACCATCCCTATAGTTGCAGCTACGACTGTTGCAAAAATAATATGTAATCCACCAACAGTAATAAACTGACTTAAAATTAGCATCATAGCAACAGTTGTTGTAAAAACAACTAAATCTATACCCCAGCGTTTTCGACTAAGAAATTGTAAAACAATTAGACCAATAAACATTCCTGATAAGGCAAAGTCCATTCCAAATTTCTCAGGATTAGATAACCAAGTACTGAAGTATGAACCTGCTACATTCGCCACAATCCAATTCACATAAGCAGTTAAATTTAATCCCATTAACCATTCAAATTTAAGTGGTTTATTTTTTAATGTTTCGTTTGCAATAACTCCGTAAGTTTCATCCGTTAATAAAAAACCATTCAGTGCATTTTGTTTTAAACTAAAAGCTTGAAAATGTGGTGCTAATGAAGCACTTAATAATAAATAACGTAAGTTAACAATAAAAATAGCAACAACTACTGAAATTATTGGTGCTCCAACAACAATCATTCCAGCCACAACAAACTGGGCAGATCCGGCATAAAGTAGCATAGAAATAAGTAGCACCTCAAAAGGGCTCATTCCAGCTGAAGTTTGTACAACACCAGCTGCTAAACCAATCCCTAAAAAACCTAAAACGGTTGGTAAACAATCTTTTACTCCTTGCCAAAATGGTTTTACCATCATACTTTCATCTCTATTTGTATATTCCATAACAGCACTCCCTTTAGTAGTTTGTAAACTAACAACTATAAAAATTAGTTTAAGAGAACGATCCTAAAATAAGGATCGTTACTCAAAAAATTATTATTTTCCACTTACTACTCTCTTCAAGTCAGGACGTTTACGCCATAACTGATCCAGCTTTTCTGCGCCATATTTTTCTGTGATTTCTACAATCATAATATCATGTCTTATATATTCTTCCGCCACGAGGACGAGTGCAGGATCTTCTGTTTTTACCGCCCAGGCAGAACCATTATCTAAAAAGTTCGCAATAATGACTTCTTGATGATCACGAGCAGCAATCGTCAAATAACCATCCATTCGTTCACTGACAACTTCTGGCCTCATATAGTTATGATGATATGTATGACCAAATTGCATCTGTTCAGCTCCAAAAAGTAAAGAGAAGAATTCAATTCCAGATTCTTCTTGTCTCTTAATTGTCGGTTGCAAAACTTTCGCTTGCTCATGCCATAGTGAAAGTAAAACTTCTTGATGAGCTCGTTGTATAAGACTGTTCATTTCTTCTAATACAAAATCACTCGACTTAATCCGCCAAATGGTGTTCACCTCTTGTTCAGACTCAATAGATGCTAATTCTTTAGACAAAAAGGTAAACGACTCATCAAAATCTTGTTTCATTCTTTCAATTAATTGTACTGGATTTACTGGAGAATATGTAACTGGCTCCGTTGGAACAGTGTAAATAGCGCCTTTGTCTAAGAGTTTTCCTAAGACTTCATAAATCATTGATCTTGGAACTCGAGTTCGTTTGCTCACTTCGTAACCTGTAATTGGTGAGTGCTTTAGTAATCCAATATAAGTACGACATTCATAAGTAGAAAACCCTAACTTTTCTAATTGATGAATTAATTTTTTTTCCATTTAATCACCTTAGTAGTTTATTTAATAACTACTAAATTAAAGTATATGTATCACTTTGTCAAGTATATAATTGATCGTTCTGAATAATCCAATACTTCACCTTCTATTACTTGATCTATTATATATTGAATAAGCCAAATAAATGAAACGAAATAATAACTTAATCCGTACTATATAACCAAATGTAAAAAGGAACACTTACTCCAACTACAAATATTTAGTAGATAAATTTATTATTAATCAACTTGGGAATATTGAATTACAAGAAATAACTCCTAGAGATATCCAGTCTCTGCATAATGATATAAAAGAACATACAAATTATCTTCTGAAAACTTACGTAAAATTCTTTCTATCATTAAAAATTAAGGGAATCTATAACAGTGAATATGATTTAGTCGTTAGAACTAATACCGGTAAACCTCTATCTCCAAGAGACTTAATGCAATCATATTAAAGTATTATTAATAAGGCTAAAATTAAAAAAATAAGATCGCACGACCTTCTTCGTCATACGCAGGCCAGTTTATTACTAAAGCAAGGAGTTAACCTTACCTTATAAAAATCGTGCTTATCAAAATACTTTAATGTGACAGTTAAATCATTTGCTACAGCCATTAACAGCTTATTAATTATTTCCTCTTGTTGTTGTTCGTCCAAAAGTGGCTTTTTCTTTATAACCCTGTTTTTCCCAATTTGTAAATTAAATAAAATTTACATCATTATTATAATATGTAATAATGTTATTAAAATTGGAAAGGTGGAGTTTATTATGAATGAAAATATCAAAAACACTGGAACACAAGGGGCTATCCAAGATATTGATAAAACAATTGCTGACATGGTAGCTGCAATTCCTTCCGATGGTTTAGCAGTAAATACTTACTGGTGTCGTCCATGTATATCTTGGAAAGATGCCATATATTACTCGGGTGTGAACATCGAATCAAGTAATGTCACAAATGTAACCCCTTTATTTCTTGGTGAAAATACTTTCAACAATACTACACCTCTAGAACAAACCTACTATACTGCTTCTTTTAGTCAAGAGGTTACGACTTCAAAGTCTACTACCACAGAACATGGTTTCTCATCATCTACCGAAGTTGGAGGAAAGACCGGCATTCCTTTTGTAGCTAGTGGGGAAGTTAAAGAAACTCTTGAATATAATTTTAATCACACAGACACACAAACCACGAGCATTACAACTACCATTGCATCGCCACCACAGCCTGTTACAGTACCAGCGAATAAGATATACAAAGCTCAAGTATATTTTGAAAAAAATACTACGTCAGGAAACGTAGAGTTGTTTGCTGATGTATTAACATGCTTTGGATCGTATGGAGTGGTATACCCAATAGGAAAGGCTATAGAAATGACAGATAACACATATGGGTTGATTAAATCTCCTAACGATAGTAAACAAGTTCGAGCAAAGGGTAAAGGGAAATTTAAAGTTGAATACGGTACAAATCTAATAGTTAATATTTATGATGTAACTGCTGAAAAGGCAGACACTGTAGAAGAAAGTAAACTAGTTAAAACAAAGGTAATTCCAATAGATTAACAGAGAATCAGACACAATTTATTCTAGTCAATAATAAAGCCGCATGAAAACAAGCATACTAATTTTTACTTTATGTGGCTTTATTCCTTTGTTTATTTATTCTAATCACACTTATTACTGCTAGCTATCAATATGCTTACTTAATAGCCCTAGTACCAGAACCAACATAAATATTACGCTTACTTCTTCCTGTTCTAATACGATATTTTGCAATTAAATGATGTTAAGAACCAGTAAAAACCAATATAAATTACTTTAAACAACGAATTGGTCGGCAAAAATGCCACAAAAAAATAGGCTTCTACTCTCGTTAGAGTAAAAGCCTATGATATCAACGTTTATAAGAGAGCTTCCAAGCGGACTTGAACCGCTGACCCCCACCTTACCATGGTGGTGCTCTACCGACTGAGCTATGGAAGCGTTAAATGGCTCCACAGGTAGGATTCGAACCTACGACCGATCGGTTAACAGCCGATTGCTCTACCACTGAGCTACTGTGGAACAGAAAGGCTATAACGTTGTTACTTATTATAGCGACAAGATATAATTTACCACTTTCGACAAGTTTTGTCAATCTTTTTTTTAAAGAAATTTTATTCCTATTAAAAACTATGTATATGTATTAATGACATCTCTTAAAACGACAATATTAACTATAGCATTATTTGGATATAAATGCAATACTAAAATTAAAGTTCAAATATTCTATTTTCCTATATAGAAATATATACACTATGGATAAAACATTCCATTTATACGACATCTAAAGCACTGCAAGCCCCTCACTTCAGAAAATTCGACCTATGTTTTTAGCTATAGGAAACGCCTAGACAATAAGCGTTAATCATTTAAGGACCTTTAAATCACAACATCAGTAGCGTTTAGACCAGGGATGCGCATAAACAGCCTCGATCTTAACTAAGGTCGAGGCTGTTTAAAAAAGCTATTCTCCTAAAACGTCTTCTGCTATATTAACTGCATGATCCCCAATTCGTTCTAAATTACTAAGGATATCTACAAACACAATACCACCAGATCCGCTACAGGTACCTTCATTCATACGTATAATATGGCGTTTGCGGAAATTCCTTTCCATCTTATCTATTTGATCTTCTTTTTGTATTACAGAAAGGGCTTCTTCTCGATTCATATTTTCCAATGATTCAATCGCTTGTTTTACGGTAGATATAGTTAATTCAAACATTTCATTTAAATCTTCTTTTGCACCATCTGTTAGGTGTACTTTATTGGAAATTTTATAGTCGATAAGTTCAACAATGTTTTCAAAATGATCCCCAATTCGTTCCACATCTCGTACGGAATCCAATAATGTTGAATGTTTAGCACTTTCCAACTCTGAAAGCGATTCTTTCGACAAACTTATCAAATAATTGGTTATTTTTCGATCTAAATTATTAAGGGCGCCTTCAATTTGCATCGCCATTTCAGCATGTTTTATTAAATGTGTATTTAAATATTTATTGGTTTCTTCCAAACCTTTATAAGCATACTCTCCCATGCGCACAAGCTCTGATTTTGCTTGATCTAATGCTAATGAAGAAGATTGCTGTATAAAAATGGGATCCAAATGTTGTGGTTTATATTCAATGATGGAGTCTTCACCAGGAACCATTTTCGTTACTATCCAAGCCAAAGCACCAATAAACGGAAATTGCATAATGGTATTCGTTATATTAAAGCTTCCATGAGCAAACGCTATGGTCATTTCTGGACTTAGTGCAAATTGATCCTGTAAAAATCCAGCAAAGACTGTAAACAAATCAAGAATAATTAGAAAAACGGTCGCTCCAATAAGGTTAAAAATAACATGTGTTAACGCAGCACGCTTTGCTGCAACTGTTGCTCCTAGTGAAGCTAAGATAGCAGTAATTGTTGTACCTAAATTATCTCCAAACAATACAGGTATAGCAGCCTTTAAATCCATTGCTCCTTCAGAGAATAAGCCTTGTAATATTCCAATAGTTGCACTAGAGCTTTGAACAATTAAAGTAAATACAGTACCAATAACAACTCCTAGAATTGGGGTATCACTCATACTTAATGTTAATTCTTGAAAGGCCTCTAAGCTGCGTAAAGGTTTCATTCCATTACTCATTAGCTCTAAACCAAAGAACAAAGCACCAAAGCCAAACACAGCTTGTCCAACCGCGTTTGTTTTTTGGTTTTTAAAGAAAAATATAAGAAAACAACCAACTGCAATGATTGGTAAAGCATAGGCCCCTATGTCAATTCCAATAATGAAGGCCGTCACCGTGGTACCAATATTGGCACCCATTATGACGCCAATAGCTTGTCTTAATGTCATAAAGCCAGCATTTACAAGACCTACCGTTAAGACAGTCGTGCCTGAGCTACTCTGTATTAAAATAGTAACGATAATTCCAGCGAGGACCCCCATAAACGGATTGCTGGTAAATTTATCCAAAATATCTCGCAACCGATCACCAGCTGATTTTTGAAGCCCTTCTCCCATATATTTAATACCTAAAAGGAAAATACCTAGCCCACCGATAAATTCAAATATAAGTTTTTGAATATCAATTTCCAAAATCTATACCTACCCTTCCATCTTGTTGAATCTTGTCGCACCATACCAATATTAATTATATATAAAGTTTTTGTAAAGGTGTTATAAGTATTCTTAACAGTAAATTTACAATTGGGACTAAGCACTGTTTTTCCAACCTGTATACTAGAAAAAGCAAACTGTTTATAGTAACAAATAATACATACTTAAAATTTGGGTTTAATGGAATAATTTGTAGAAATAAGGCTGAGGAAATTTAAACGACCTAAATGTTAAATGATATAGATGGAAATGATTTTTGTTTTCATATATGCGTTGAATTAACGATAATTTTAATTATTAATGGGGAGCCAGCGCTTTTAGACACTGGTTTTTTGCATTATAGGGAAGTATAAGATTTTTTGGTTTATAGTATAAGAAAAACAAAGAATTTAGAATTTCACCATAAGACTTGGCAACAAGCCAAGTCTTTCACACAAGAGTACTATGAATTAATTTATTTTTTCTACTAGAATACGGGTACCATCAACTTGAACAACTTTAATGGCTGTATCTTTTTCGATCCATTGCCCATTTGATATCGCACTGTAATCTTTACGATGAATTCGAATTGTACCAACAGGGCGCAAATCAGTAAGTGTAATGCCTTCTTCACCTACCAATCCCTCATAAGTTTCATTCATGGAATTATAACCAGCTTCCTTTGTTAATTGGTCTTTTAAAGTGATTTTGTTCCACATTTCTCTACGTTTAAAAACTTTTAAGAATAAAAGTGACGACCCACCACCTAGTAATACTCCTAATACAGCATATAACCCTGATGTGAAACTTGGTGAAGGAAGCGCAACAGCTGTAAGCATACTTGCTAAACCAATTGTTGCAAGTGTCCCATCATTTAATAATTTCCCATCAATAATAATAAGTAATAATCCAACAAAGTAAATAATAAGCATAATAATAATTGAACTTGTTTCAACATATGCTCCAAAATATACAGTAATAAACCCTATTCCTAATAGACCGAAAAGTCCTCGCATATTAACTAACACTTCACCAATAAGGAATAAAGTAGCAAAACCAGTAATGAGAATTCCAATCCATTCCATCTCGAATACAGTCAAAAACGTATCCTCCTCTCCAGTACTTATATATGTATACGTTTAGGAGTAAATAATGGTTTCATGATAAGGAGTTCATACGATGGATTTTCCCAAAAAATTATTTTCCTTATTTATTTGTATAATGGCTATATATATCATATATCAGGATATCACACAAGAAAGCCCCCATTCTAGAATAGAGCTTGAAAAGCATAGTGATATGATTTCTCCAACGATGTTTCATGTCGTCCCCGTTAAGGTGGAACCAAATGATACGGTGCTTTCTATTGTAGAACAAATTAACCCTAATATACAAAATGAGTTGAATGTTAAGCGTATTTTAAACGATTTTAAATTGAGTAATCCTAACGCGGACCCTTTTTCCCTTACTACAGGTAAAATATATTATTTCCCAAAATATAGTAAAACATTATTATATGATCGTTAATTATTATTTTACATAGATGAAAGGAAGGGGCAACCCTTCCTTTTAAACAAATGGTAAAATGAACAAAGTGATAAGAATGGAAACTGCGCCAGCTGCAATAGCAATATTTCCTAATGCATCAGCTCCCCTACTTCTTGACATAAACCCAAGAACAATGCCAGCTACACCAAAGATAATTGGCCAGATAAAGAAAGAAATAATGGATAAGGCAATACCGACCCATCCAAAGGTAGTATTTTCATCCATATCTCCAGCTATTTCTGTATCGGCATCATCGGCATCATCTGCAGTCATCTCAGCAGCAAATTCCTCATCTCTTGAGCTATCTGGTTCTATACCAACAAAATCTTGGTTTTTACGCTGCTCACCATAATTTGGGGGTTCTTCAACATCCTTCATTCCTCGATTGGGATATTGATCCATTACACGAGACCTCCTTTTTGTACATTTGAGGTACACGCTTAGCTTATGATTTTTCTGCAATTTTACAGATGTTATTAACTGGAAACGTATGATGAAAAGAATTTGCATGGACGAGTTGAGTTTAAAAGAGGTAAAACATATAGTACGGTAGAACATATTGTAAAAGGAGATAGTAGAATGGTAAATTTTATTAAAGATATGGTTCAAAAAAAATTAAAACAAATATCTGCTCAAGAATTAATTCATTACGGAAAACAATACGGGTTTTCACTAACGCAACAAGAAGCCGAAATGATAATGGCATACTTAAAGCAACATCCTGTAGATCCATTTGATGCAGAAGGACGAAAGCAAATGTTTCAACAACTAGCACGCATCACTGACCCTGCAACAGCAAAAAAAGCACAAAAATTATTTAATGAGTTAATTCACTCTTATGGGTTAGGCTACTTATTTGAATAAGGAGTTTTGGTTGAAAGAAAGTGACATGTCAACACAGGTCTCATTCTAAGTGTGACAAGGATATAAAAGCAGCGCACAAATTCCTTGTCACAATTCTAAAGTCCTGTAGCAAGCGAGTGTTTTTCCAGCAACACAGCGCATTAAAGCATTCGCTGCACAGGACTTTTTGTAATAAAGGTGAAGTTCCTGATAAGAAAATTCTACTTAAACAGTACAAGCTAAGCAAAAGCGCTGTTCTTAGAAGCCAACTTTGTTTTTTCCTTTTTTCACACTATAGAAAAGCATAATATTTAATCTTATCTTATAAACAAAGGGAAGGTTTTTTGGGGGACTTGCTGATACGCCAAGTCTCTTTCTAAGGCTGCTAACAATCAAAGGCAGTAAGAGTTTCTCACTAGTACAAGATATATTTTATTGTGCGATAATTTTTTCTTTTAGTTTACTGTCAAATTGGCTGGATTTGATCATTTCTATCTCCAAACGATACGGAGGCTTCTTATTTTTTTTGTCTTCTCCTACATATGGTGTCTCTAAAATTTTAGGCAAGTCCATTAATTGCGGATGATGAATAATAGATGATAAAGCATCAAAGCCAATATAGCCAAAACCAATGTTCTCATGCCTATCTTTATGCGCACCCACTTCATTTTTACTATCATTTATATGAATAACTTTTATACGGTTGACCCCGATTATTTTATCAAATTGATGTAATACACCATCAAAATCATTTACAATGTCATATCCAGCATCATGTACGTGACAAGTATCAAAGCAAACAGATAATTTTTCATTATGAGTAACTCCATCGATAATTTGAGCTAATTCATCAAAACTTCTTCCTATTTCAGATCCCTTACCTGCCATTGTTTCAAGAGCTATTTGTACATTCTTATCCTTTTCTAGAACTTCATTCAACCCTTTAATTATTTGCTTAATACCTGTCTTAGGACCCGCTCCAACATGGGCTCCAGGATGAAGGACAATTTGTTTCGCTCCGATTGCATCTGTTCGATCGATCTCACTTCTTAAAAAATCTACACCTAACTGAAATGTTTGTGGTTTTGTAGAATTGCCTATATTAATAATGTATGGAGCATGAACTACAATTTCTTCTATACCATGCTCTTTCATATGAGCCTTCCCAGCTCCAATATTCAATTCTTCAATTGGCTTTCTTCGCGTATTTTGCGGTGCGCCGGTATAAATCATAAATGTATTAGCCCCATAAGAAACCGCTTCTTCTGAAGAGCCTTGCAACATTTTCTTTCCGCTCATGGATACATGTGACCCTATTTTCAACATGACATTCACCTCTCCTAAATTAAAACTATTTCTTTTTATGCTTGGTTTTAGATAACCGTTTTTTAATTATCTCTTTTTCCCGTTTCATTTTTTTCTTATATCCAGGCTTTACTTTCTGTGCCTTTTTTACTCTTTTCCACGCTTCTTTATCCATATCAGTGCCCTGTTTTGTACGAAGCACACGTTGATTCCAAGGTTTTGCATCCTGCCACTCCCCATTGCGAACATCTACATACATAAAAGCTAAACCTTTTTCTTCTAGCTTTTCAATGAGCGACAAATCATCAGATTGGTAAATGCTGATTGCTGTTCCTTCCATACCCGCACGTGCAGTTCTGCCGACCCGATGAATATAAAAATCCTCTTCTTTCGGTAGCTGTGCATTAATTACGTGACTAACTCCTTTAATGTCAATACCGCGGGCAGCGAGATCCGTAGCTACAATATATTGGTAGCGTAAGTTTTGAATTTCTTTTAATACACGCTTACGTTCACGAGGAGATAAACCGCCATGAATGAGCCCCACTTCCATTCCCTTCTCTTGCAGAGAGGCTGCTAACTCATTCGCTTTTTCTTTTCCATTTGTAAAAATAATCGCTAAATATGGCTGAATAACCTTTGAAATCTCAGCAATAATTGACGCTTCATTTCTATGTTTTAAATAAATTAGTCGATGCTCCATCTTTTCTGGATAAATGTCATCGGAAATTTTTACATGTACTGGCTGTTGTAAATATTTCTTTAAAAAATAATACAATGGTTGTGGGATTGTTGCGGAAAAAACCAAAATTTGAACCTTAGGATGAGAGCGAACGAGTAACTGATCCACTTCTTGAATAAAACCTAAATCCAACATTAAATCCGCTTCATCGATAACAAAACTATTCGCAGTGTAAATAGATATTGCGTTCTCCTTTATCATATCTAATATTCTTCCAGGTGTTCCGACAACAATTTTAGGAGGTTGCTTTAATTTTTCCATCATTTTTTGTTTATCAGTACCGCCAACCAATAGCTTTGCTGTCCAAATTTCTTTTTTATCCGCATAGCGAGTGATTTGTTTTACTTCATTATATAACTGTGTTGCAAGCTCCCTCGTTGGAGCTGTTATCACAACTTGCACCTGCTGTTTATTCTCATCGATTGCATTTAGCAACGGCAATAGAAACGCATGCGTTTTTCCTGAACCTGTTTTTGATTGGCCAACTACACTCTTACCCTCTAAAACTGCTGGAATAACCTGTTTTTGAATTGCTGTTGGTTCGTGAAAATCTAATTGTTTAATTACTTGCTCCATAACTGGAGCAAAAGAAAAGTCTTGAAATGTATAATTCATGCATATACTCCTTTCCATTTCTAAATATGATCTTATGCATATTGAAATGGATCTGTATTCGTTGTTGATACTATAATTTCAACATTATCCCCATTAAGGCTAGTTGCCAAGTATTCTTGTACAGAAGCTTTCATCACGCTTTCCGCATAGTGACCAACATCTATTATTGCTAACCCCATTTCCTGAGCGTCTTGCGCTTGATGAAATGTCACGTCACCTGTTATAAAAACATCTGCCCCTTTTTTCTTAGCTTGATGAATAAACTTCTCCCCACTTCCGCCAAGAACTGCTACAGTTTTCACTTGCTTATCCATTTTTCCCGTAACGCGTACGCAATCCACTTCCAAAGTTGTTTTTACTTGCTCACAAAAATCGGATAATTGCGTAGGATTTACTAGTTCGCCTATCCTTCCAAGACCATATACTTCCCCTTTATTTCTTAATGGATATACATCGTATGCTGGCTCTTCGTATGGATGAGATTGACGAATTGCAGTTAATGCAGAAGACAGCTTGCTTTCTTCCATAATAGATTCTAGCTTCACTTCCTCCACCTTTTCTAATTCGTTCACATTTCCAATATATGGATTTGTTCCGTCTAAAGGCTTGAATGTTCCTTGTCCTTCTGTTTGAAAAGTACAATGACTGTAATTACCAATATACCCTACACCAGCATCACTAATTGCATTTCTTACTTCTTCAATATGGGTTTTAGGTACATAAACAACCAGCTTGAGCAATTGTTCTGTTTCTTTCTCAACTAGAACATGAGTATTTTCTATTCCAATTATTTTACATAATACATCGTTAACGCCATTTTTTGCTATATCTAAATTAGTATGTGCTGCATATACGGTAATATCATTGGTCAATAATTTCTGTAAAATACGCCCTATTGATGTGTTTGTATTAATTTTCTGTACGGCTTTAAATAATAAAGGGTGATGAGCAACAATAACATCTACGTTTTTTTCAATTGCCTCATCAACAACTGCTTCCACCACATCTAGCGTAACCATTACTTTACTTACTGATTTGTTGTAACTTCCAACTTGCAAACCAACTGGATCCCAGTCATATGCGAACGTCTTTGGAGCCAGTTGCTCTATCACCTGAAACACATCACGAGTAGTAAGTTCCTGCTTCATTACTTAATACCTCCTTCATCCATCTCCACTCTTTTGTAAATTGCTCATACTTCTTTTGGTCTACTTGCTTCGCTTGTTTTAACTGCTGTAACACGTATTCTAACTTACGAGCTTCTTCGTTCCACTTTTTATAAAATGCAGGTGGTTTACTACGCAATAATATGGGGCCAAACAATAAATCTTTTTCATCTAATTGTTTATTATCTGGAGTATCTAACCGCTTTGCATTAATAATCTCATAACAATGCCTGTTCTCTTCTATTATATCTTCATCAGTAATCGTAAATCCATGATGAATCATCCATTTCCGAACAGCTCTTGCATCTACATTTGGTTGAGCAATAATCTGCTCCACCGAGGTGAGCTTCGTTTTTCCACTCTCCAAAATATCATGAATTAATGAACCTCCCATACCAGCAATCACCAGTTGGTTTACTTCTTCGGCTTCAAAAACCTCCAGCCCATTACCAAGTCGAACATCAATTTGTTGTTCTAAGCCGTATGCCTTTACGGTTTCTATAGCCCTTTGAAATGGGCCTACATTCACTTCTCCAGCAACAGCAGTTGCTGTGGGGTCTTTTTGACAGACATAGCACGGCAAATAGGCATGATCAGATCCGATATCTGCAAATTTTGCTCCTGTAGACAGAAAAGAAGCTACTAACTTTAGCCGTTTTGAAATCTTAGCCTTCACGTCGTTCTACCCTCCAATTTCCATGTAATACTACAGATTAGAAAACATAGTCTTTAAAATCGTTTTTCTTATACTGCAACTCTTAAATACAATGAATTCCTATGACTTCTTTTAAAACATAGACAGTACATATACTTCATTTTACACAAGTATATTCACTTTAAAAATAGATAAAGAAAAGCTTTCTGTGTTAAACCAGAAAGCTTTTCCCTAGCTCATTTTATCAAAGGCTATTTCTTTTCAGCTAACCACTCTGCTAACACTTGTGCTTCAGATTCTGTGGCTAAACCTGGAGGCATTTGCCCTTTTCCGTTAATAATTATATTTTGAATCTCATCTTTTGATAATTTGCTACCTACCTGGGTTAAGTCTGGCCCCATTCCCCCAGATAAGTCACCACCATGACAATTTGCACAATTTGCTTCATAAATTGCTTCAGGGTCATCCGTTGTTTCCCCTTCTTGGCTTTCCTCAGCCTGTTCCCCACCGCCTTCTTCGGCTTGTTGGATATCATCTCGTTGGCCTATCCCTACAAATGATATCACAATGATTGTCAGTATCCCTATTATTGCAATTAAAGCAAAAGGGATAACAGGGTTCCTTTTCATTGCGCTTCCTCCTTATGTAATCCCCATTTGTTATTGGTTTTGCTCAAAAAAGATTATCCTTTTTGAACGACTGCATAGTAACACTTAAAGACTATATTCATTTTACTTGAAAAATGCATTTCTTTAAAGTGTTTCGCTATGAAATTTTATAAAATGATATATTAATGAGTAAAAATGAGAAGAAAAGCGAAGCCATTTCTAATAAAGGATGAAATAGAATCTGCTTACCCATAGAATTTTCTATAATATCTGATGATAGCAACCAAAAATAATTTATAAGAAAATATTGATAAAAAGACTAGTTAATAAGAAATGAACAAAGCTTTTCTTGGTTACAATTGCTAGCTAATAAATACTTTTAAAAAAGGAAACAAAAGTGCCAGTTGCAAAAATATCTGAAATTGCGTACAATAAAATACAAGAACCGAAAACGGTAACATAATACATTATTTTATACGTTTAGTTCAACATTTTTAGATGTACAACAATAATAAGAAGTCAAAATATTCAGCGGGTAGCGTAATCAGCTAATAATATAGCACGTCATTAGGCAACGGAGATCATTGCCTAATGACAATACTTTATTGGTCTAGAAAATCTTTTAATCGCTTGCTTCTGCTAGGGTGTCTTAATTTACGTAAAGCTTTTGCTTCAATTTGACGAATTCTTTCACGGGTTACCCCAAAAACTTTGCCAACTTCTTCTAAAGTTCTAGTACGACCGTCATCTAAACCGAAGCGTAACCTAAGAACATTTTCTTCGCGGTCTGTTAGCGTATCTAGTACATCTTCAAGTTGTTCTTTGAGCAGTTCATAGGACGCATGATCAGAAGGCGAGACAGCCTCTTGATCTTCAATAAAATCACCTAAATGTGAGTCATCTTCCTCGCCAATAGGGGTTTCTAATGAGACTGGTTCCTGAGCAATTTTTAAAATATCTCGTACTTTATCCGGAGAAAGTTCCATTTCTTCTCCAATCTCTTCAGGTGTTGGCTCTCTACCTAGGTCTTGTAACAATTGTCTTTGGACGCGAATTAATTTGTTGATTGTCTCAACCATATGCACTGGAATTCGAATAGTTCTAGCTTGATCAGCTATCGCTCTTGTAATTGCTTGCCTTATCCACCATGTAGCATAGGTACTAAATTTAAATCCTTTTCGGTGATCAAATTTTTCCACAGCTTTAATAAGTCCCATGTTTCCTTCTTGAATTAAGTCTAAAAACAACATACCGCGTCCTACGTAACGTTTTGCGATGCTGACAACTAAACGAAGATTCGCTTCAGCAAGACGGCGTTTAGCTTCTTCGTCTCCTTGTTCTATCCTTGTTGCCAAATCAATTTCTTCAGCTGCTGACAATAAATCAACACGCCCAATTTCTTTCAAATACATACGTACAGGATCATTTATTTTAATACCTAGTGGTACACTAAGGTCGTTTAGATTGAATTCTTCTTCTTTTGCAATTTGTTGCATCGTAGGGTCTTCTTCTGATTCACCAATTACTTCGACCCCCTGATCTCCTAGGTACTCATAAAATTCATCCATATGATCAGACTCTATTGTGAAATTAGATAATTTATCGGCTATTTCTTCGTAAGCAAGAACACCACGTTTTTTACCAATTTCAACCAGTTGATCCTTTGCTTGTTCTAAAGTTTGCTCAAGTTCACTTTCCTTCGTTTGCGAAGGTTTATTTTCAGCCATGAGTCCCCCTCCTTCCAGAGTTACAATAAAATCAATTTGTATGCTTCAACTGATGATTCAATTCAATAATTTGTTTGGCAATTTGCGCTGCCTTTATTGGGTCATTCTGTTTTTCTGCTTCCTTTTGTTGCTCTCGTAATGATTGTATCGTCACTTTATCCGTTTGCTTAGCTATAATCGTATGGACGTAATCATTAAGTTGTTTGTCACTTATATTTTCTTGTAATGGTAACATTGCTATCTCTGTTATTTCCTGTTGCAAATTTGTATCTGTTATCCTTTCTAAAAACAAACTGACATTAGGGGCATTTCCTTCTTCATAAAAAGCATATAAATAAGTAGCAATAATTTTATGTGCATCTATATGAAAACTTGCTCCAATTTTTTCTTGTACCTTTTCAGCTATACTTACGTCTTGTAACATATATGCAATTAATTGCCGTTCTGCATTATGAAATGCTGGCAATAATTTCGATCTCACCTTATTCCATACTGTACTACTAGTATATCTGTTCTTTTGTTGATTATCCTTATTTCTAGCAAACATTTCTTGATAACCTGAAATTTCATCCATGAGAGCTTCCATAGATATTTCAAATTCATTACTCAACTCTTTTAGGTAATATTCCCGTTCTATAGAGCTGTCAATCGTTGCAATCTGCTTTAGGACTTTCTCAACATATTGTATACGGTCAGCTTCTAGATTTAGTTGATAATCCTTTTTTAAAAATCGCATATAAAAAGTTATAAATGTATCGCTAGCTTTAATGACCTCATCAATAAAAGCTTGTCCTCCATGCATGCGAATAAAACTGTCAGGATCCATATTTGCTTGTAGGTATGCAACTCTTACTTCGCATCCACATTGGCGTAATATGACAGCAGCTTTATAAGCAGCATCTAGCCCAGCACGATCTCCATCGTAGCAAATAATGACGTTGTTTACATAACGTTTTAACAGCTTAGCTTGGAATTCTGTTAAGGCTGTGCCAAGCGTAGCTACCGCATTACGAACCCCCGCTTGATGGGCAGCTATGACATCCATTTGGCCTTCTAATAAAACCACTTCGTCTTCTTTACGAATGTACCTTTTTGCCAGGTCAAAATTATATAATAATTTTCCTTTGTGGAACAATTCACTTTCAGGACTATTTATATATTTAGGTTTATAATCGCCAACTGCACGTCCTCCAAAGGCAACTGTCTTTCCTAAATGATTTCGAATAGGAAAAATAATTCTACCACGAAAACGATCGGAGGCATGCCCAGCTTCATTCATCTGAAGCAAGCCTGCTTTTACAAGTAATTGTTCATGAAAACCTTTCTTTTTCAAGAACTCGACTGTTAGATGATCGGCAATGGGGCTAAAGCCTAGCTGGAAAATATCTGCTGCTTCCTCATCTATCCCTCTATCTTTTAAATACGCATAACCTTCCTTTCCTGCTTTTGTAAAGCGTAATAAATGATGATATAATTTCGTCAACCATTCATGTGCAGATAGCATATCTTGCGTTTCTTTAGATAAATTAGTATCCTTTTGACTTTGAATACTTTGAGGCAATGAAATTTCGCTACGTTCAGCTAAAAACTGGATAGCTTCGTAAAAAGAAAAGCTCTCTATCTCCATTAAAAAAGTGACTACATTGCCACCTTTACCACAGCCAAAACAGTGAAAAATTTGCTTGTCTTGCGTCACAGAAAAAGATGGCGTCTTTTCACCATGAAATGGGCATAATCCAAAATAGTTTCTTCCTTGTTTTTTTAGCTGGACATAATCGCCTATTATATCAACAATATCATTCGCCTTACGAATCTCTTCAATTAATGCTTCAGGAATTTGATTAGCCATAAAATATCACCATGCTATTACATATTCGCTTTTCATGATAAAAATCCTTTTATTTCGACATATATTTTTTTCTTTTCTTAAAAAATTCACCTATACAAGCAATATTTAAAAACACATTAATACACATTTCCCATAGAAAGGTAGCCATCAGTTCTGTTATGGACAACATCTAAGAATTTAAAATATGCTTTTGCTCTTCACTAAACTATTCTATATTTAAGTTATGAATTCCTGCTTTTAAGGAGATAATTTTAGTACATTCGAATCAAAATATAACTTATCTCGTCATACAAAATTCTCAAAAACCAACCCAACTTGAATTGTCTGTTTTAAATAAAAAACACTAAACATGTTATATTTTGTCGACCATCAACCTCTATGAATACATAGGGAAAACTGATTTTGTATGTTCAAGAGTTTTCAAAAACTTTATGCGCAAGAGATTATTGTCCCCTTTAAGGAACATGCATTAGAAAAACTTGGCTATCGCCAAGTCTTTCTGGCGATAAAACGCCATCGTTTTGCTTATACGATAAAGCCTAGAAATTGTATACTTTCCAATAGTACAAAAAACACTATATACCTATAACACAAAACATTATTATAATATATACCACTAATTAATGCCAGCAAAACACTTCTAAAATTTAATTCTTTCCATTCCAAGTACTTCTTAATCATATATGTCTTAATTTTGTTTTTTACTCTTACAAAAGAAATCAATATTTAAAACGTGATGTCAAACTATGATAGTCCCAACTGTAGTAATCATAATCAGTAGAAACCGCAGAAGACCCTATGAAGAAAAGTGATTATGCGCCTTTAGGCAAGAAAAATTTTAAGCTTTTGTTTGCGCAACTCTGCAATTTAAAATTTCGTTGTAGTAAAATACGTAAGCACCTTAGGTTGCCACAGAATACAGAAAATGCGCTTGTTCATGGAAGGCTAGGATGTTCATTCATTTTGATCTGTTAAAACAAAAAAAGGAGAGTATGTACTTTCTCCGTTATTTTTTTACGATTTGTCTAATACTGTTAGCCGTTTCCTCAACAGCTTTATTTGATACATCGATGACTTTACAACCAATTTTATCAACAATTTTATCAAAATACGCCAGTTCTTTATGAATACGTTCCATATTCGCATATGTTGCCTGATCTCCTAAACCTAAAGCACGAAGCCTTTCTTTACGTATTTCATACAGCTTATCAGCGCTTATACGTAATCCGATACATTTTGAAGCATCCACTTCAAACAATTCTTCTGGAGGATCGACTTCTGGTACAATCGGTACGTTGGCAACTTTTAAGCGTTTATGAGCCAAATATTGTGATAGAGGAGTTTTAGATGTTCTAGATACCCCGATTAGAACAATGTCTGCTCTAGCAATTCCTCTCGAATCACGCCCATCGTCATACTTTACCGCAAATTCAATTGCCTCTACCCGCTTAAAATAGTCTTCATCAAGCTTATGGACTAGCCCTGCTTCCATTCGCGGTGCATGTTCAAAAACACGTTCCATGGATTTCAACACCGGGCCCATGATGTCAATAGCTTCAAGGTTCATTTGTTTGGCACGTTCATTTACATAGTTCCTTAGAATAGGATCAACAAGTGTAAAACCAATGAGCCCTTTACTTTCTACAGCGAGTTGTAAAGCTTCATCGATTGTTTTTTTGTCTTCTACATAGGGTATACGTTGAATTTTATATGTTCCGTGATTAAACTGACTTAAGCCTGCCTTAATGACTAACTCAGCTGTCTCCCCTACGGAATCGGATAAAACATATACAGGTTGCATAAACATCAAAATACTCCTCTCTCACCCTTTTAAATGTGGTCTTCCATAACCAATTCAACAAAAGCTTTTGTAATTGTTGTTTTTGTAACTCTTCCAACAACTTCCAATCCAGACTTTGTTTTTTTCACGACAGGTATACCATCAATTTGTTTACTAATCAAGTTTTGAGCAACTTCTACCAACAAATCATCTTTTTGACATACTGTTATATTAGGCATTCGTGTCATAATGATATGTACAGGTAAAGCATTTAAATCTTGTTTCCCAATGCTTGCGCGAAGTAAATCTTTTCGCGATAGTACGCCTGTTAAACACGACTGATCATCAACTACGAAAAGGGTCCCTACATCTTCTAAGAACATCGTTGAGATCGCATCGTATACCGAAACGCTCTCTTTTACAACAATAGGGACATGTTGATATTCATATACTCTAATTTTTTTAATCTGCTCTGTTAATAATTCATTTCCTGTTTTACCAGTATAAAAATACCCCACACGGGGTCTTGCATCTAAAAAACCTGCCATTGTTAAAATTGCCAAGTCTGGACGTAATGTAGCCCTTGTTAAGTGAAGACGCTCAGCGATATTCTCCCCCGTTATCGGGCCGTTTTCTTTTACAATTTCAATTATTTCTTCTTGTCTACTTGATAATTCCATGACTTCACCACCTAAAGACGATGTAAACCTATGTCCATTATAGTTGAATCGATACAGAATGAGAAATAAATCCGATACTTATCAAGCGAAAGGAATTACAATACTGCGCCCAAAAACAACACCAGAGAAGAAATTCACTGTATCCTTTTATTAAAAGCTTTGTTTCCATTCAATTTTTGTTACATCAGCATAGTTATAAATAAGCTGACCGATTTGGTACAAAAGCGCCAACCGATTATTACGGATTTCTTCATCATCTACCATTACCATATTTTGTTCAAAAAATTGGTGAATCGGATCCGTCAATTGCTCCAAAAGTTTTAATTCTTCTCCAGCTTCTCCACTTGAATTCCGAAACGCTTCCTGGATATGACAATATTTATCGTATAACGCTTTTTCAGATTCTGTGTGCAATACATCTGGATCAATTAATTTAGATGATGCTTTTTGAGCTAAATTTAATACACGCACAAAAGCTTCCTGTGATAATTTGAATTTATCATCATTTCGTTTGACTGATAATAATTCTGCTTTTGCTAAACTGTGCGTAAAGTTGCCAATATCCTGATGTAATACAGCGTGAATGATATCTGGCTCAATTCCCGCTTCTTTAAAGATATAAGTAGCACGATGTAAAAAGAAGTCGTTAATGATAGTAGCAGCTTCACTTTGATTTTCTAGCTTTACTTTGGATGTAGCATATACTTGCAAGGTAAGCTCAATAAGCTTTTCTACGGTTATGTTCCATTTATTTGTAAGTAACATCCGTAATACACCAATTGCTTGACGACGTAACCCATAAGGATCATGAGATCCTGTCGGTAATAATCCTACAGAAATACAACCTGCTATCGTATCTAATTTATCTGCCATACTAACAATTGTTCCTGCGATAGTTTCAGGCAAAACGCCGTTGGCGGATTTTGGTAAGTAATGTTCTCTAATTGCTTGAGCAACAATTGCGTCTTCGCCATAAAAAACAGCATATTTTTCGCCCATAACGCCTTGCAATTCAGTAAATTCATTTACCATACTAGTGGTTAAATCGAATTTACTTAATTCAGCAGCACGAACAGCACGATTAATATCTGACTCAGGTAGTTCAAGATGCTGACTAATTAAACGAGTTAATATAATGACACGTTCTACTTTTTCATAAATGGTCCCTAAATCTTCTTGAAATACAACTCGTTGTAGCTTTGTTAAAAAATCGCTCAAAGAACGCTTACGATCTTCCTCGTAGAAAAAAGCAGCATCAGATAAGCGAGCATGTAATACTTTTTCATTTCCTTTTATTACTGTCTCTAATGAAGTGTCGTCTCCGTTACGTATGCCAACGAAATGAGGTAATAACTCCCCTCCAGTATTCGTACGAACAGGGAAATAGCGTTGATGCTCTTTCATGGAGATAATTAATACTTCCTCAGGTATGGATAAAAATGCATGTTCAAATGAGCCTAAAAAAGCTTGAGGATATTCCACTAAATTACGAACTTCATGCAATAGTTCATGATCAATAGGAATATGCACCGAATGCTCTTGCTCTAATTGATGAATTCCTTGTAATATAGCTGCTTCGCGTTTTTTTGCATCTGCTATTACAAATTGCTGTAGTAATTTTTCTTCATATTGCTTTGGGTTATTAATGGCTATTTTCGTTCCTAAAAAACGATGGCCATATGTCATATTACTGCTTTTTACATGAGCAACTTCAAAAGGAACCACCGTTGAACCGCATAAGCCGACCAGCCAACGTATCGGCCTAGCATAACGCATTGTTTGTGCTCCCCAGCGCATATTCTTGCCAAAGTTAATGGACAGAATGATGTCTTTAAACCCTGGCAGGAGGTCGAATGTATTGTTTCCTTCAATATGCTTTTGCACAAAAATATATGTAGTGCCATTGACAGGTTTTGTATAAATATCATTTGTTGTCTTGCCTTGCCCTTTTGTAAAGCCAATCGCTGCTTTTGTCCAATTACCAGATTCATCTTTAGCAATTTTTTCTGCCGGGCCTTTCACTTCTTCTTTAATCGTTGTTTGTTGTTCACTAAGCCCTTCAATAAAAACTGCCAAACGTCTTGGTGTGGAAAAGGTCGCTAAATTTTTATAAGGAATGCGCAAGCTTTTTAGCCATGCTACTGTTTTGTCATTTAATTGTTTTTCTGCATCATCAATGAAACGAGCCGGCATTTCTTCCAGTCCAATTTCAAATAGAGCATCTGTCACCATATTATTGTTCCTCCTTTTTTAACATCGGAAAGCCAAGTCGTTCTCTTTCAGCAACATACGCTTTAGCAATACCTCTTGCTAAGTTACGAATTCTTGTAATATAACCGGTACGTTCTGTTACAGAGATGACACCTTTGGCATCCAACAAATTAAATGTATGAGAACATTTAAGAACGTAATCATAAGCAGGAAATACTAACCCTTTTTCCATCGTATCTTTAGCTTCTTGCTCATATTTGGTAAAAAGCTCAAATAACATTTCCGTATTAGATGTTTCAAATGTATACATGGAATGTTCATATTCTGGTTGAAAAAAGATGTCTTTGACTGTCACGCCATTTGTCCATTCTAAATCAAATACATTATCTTTATCTTGAATATACGAAGCGAGACGCTCAATTCCATACGTTAGTTCTACAGCAACAGGATTTGCTTCTAATCCTCCGATTTGCTGAAAGTACGTAAATTGTGTAATTTCCATCCCGTCAAGCCAAACTTCCCAGCCAAGACCAGCTGCACCTAAGGTTGGGTTTTCCCAGTTGTCTTCTACAAATCGTATATCATGAACAAGCGGATCAATCCCTAATTTTCTTAGAGAACCTAAGTATAACTCCTGGATATTATCTGGAGAAGGTTTCATAATGACTTGAAATTGGTGATGTTGGTATAACCTGTTTGGATTATCACCATAACGGCCATCCGCAGGGCGTCTTGATGGTTCTACATAAGCAACGTTCCATGGTTCAGGTCCAAGACTACGTAGCAATGTCATTGGTGACATAGTACCCGCTCCTTTTTCCACGTCATAGGCTTGCATAAGAATGCAATTTTGCTGTGACCAATAATTTTGCAAAGTTAAGATCATCTCTTGAATATTCATCATCTTTCCTCCATATACAGTAGTACAATATAAAATCCCCGTCCCTATGTCTATAGTCAAGACATAGGGACGGGGTGTTAAGCCGCGGTTCCACCCTATTTGCTTATGAAAGCCACCTTTATTACAAATACTCCGAAGTTCCTTTCCTCTTACCCCTATCGCTCAGCTTTCACCATCCTGAGCTCGCTATGGAAAGCGTGCAAAAGTACTCTTCTTCATCCTTGTATTTATTCCATATATAATCATCTATGTATGAATAATAAGCGAAACATTCATTGCTGTCAACTCATTTCAATAGATCCATTTGTTTTAATAGCTTTCTTGATTTAAGAAGATACCCACCATAATAATCATAATAATGGTCTAACAATTCCCTAAGCAACTGTTTATTTTGTTCCTTTACTGAAATGTTTGACACGCGTTGTAAATCGACCGTTGCAAAGATGAATAATAATTTAACTACTCCTTTTGGTAATTCAATAGCTCGCTCGTCCATACTTCTACATGATGCACACAGTAAACCAGCTTCTTGAATAGAAAACACAAACGGAGACGTTACACTATGACAGCTACTACAACAATCTACCGTGGGTGCAAATCCCCCTTTTTTATATAATTTCAATTCATACATCATTAAGGGGATATCAGCCTCTTCTTTGCTATTAATCCACTCCATTGTTTGAAAAAACTGTTCATAAATAAATCCATCTGGCTGTTTATCCTCGACTAATTTATCTGTAAGTTCAGCAAGATATGCTGCGTAAGTTGTTTTTACAATGTCTTCACGTATGGGGCGAAAAGAGTCAATAATTTCTGCTTGTTGTATTGTACTTAACCCTTTATTCACATACATAAGAAATTCCGCATAGATGAACGGCTGCGTTACAGCAGCCATTCTACTTTTTGGTTTTTTTGCTCCTTTAGCAATCGCAGAGAGCTTCCCTAATTTTCCACTAAATATTGTAACGATTTTATGACTCTCTCCATAGTCACGTGTTTTCAATACGACACCTTGTATTTTTTCTAACAATTAGAGCGTCACCTTTCTCTAAAGAACTGCATTCACTTATCATTTCGTTTCTATCGGAGTTTCATTTTTCTCATCTTGTTGTCCTAATTCTTGAAGGTTTTGTTCATTTTCTAACTCTTTCATGATTAAATAGGTTTCAATGTTTCCCGTTTGACTAAATAATTTCCAGGATAGATCGATCACAAGAAACCCCACCTTTCTTTTAAATGTTGAAAATGTAACTTACTACTTAGAATGACCACAAGAGCAAAACAAATGAGTATAAATATTTACCATGTATGAGGAGTTATAAATAACTCCAAATTATCTTTTAGCAAAATTACAGCAAAAGAGTACTGAAACAAATTTTTTTAATAATCATCTCTGCTGAAACCATATTCTTGCAGTTGGCTTTGCTTGTTTCTCCAATCTTTTTTAACTTTTACCCATAGTTCTAGGTACACGCTTGTACCAAGCAGATTTTCAATATCTTTACGGGCTGCTTTCCCAATGTTTTTAAGCATCGTTCCCTGTTTCCCAATAAGAATGCCTTTTTGTGTTTTTCTTTCTGTTACAATAGTTGCTTGAATAAGAACTTTACCATGATTGCGTTGTTCCATATTCTCAATAACAACTGCTATCGAATGAGGAACTTCTTCTTTCGTAAATTGTAGTACTTTTTCACGAATTAACTCACTGATAATAAAACGTTCAGGGTGATCTGTAATTTGATCCTCTGGATAATACTGCGGGCCCTCTGCCAATTGATCTTTTAGCACTTCTAACAGATGTTTTACATTATTCCCCTGCAAAGCGGAAATAGGAATAATTTCTGTAAAATCATGTTTATCTTTATATTGATCAATTAATGGGAGTAGTTTATCAGGGTGTACAAGATCAATTTTATTTACAATTAAATAAACAGGCTTATCTACCTTTTGCAGTCTATCTAAAATGTATTGATCTCCTTTTCCATACCCTTCCTCTGCATTAATCATAAATAAAATGGCATCGACCTCATTTAATGTATTTATAGCGGTTTTCACCATAAAATCGCCGAGCTGATGTTTCGGTTTATGGATGCCTGGTGTGTCTATAAATATCATTTGCGCGTCTGGCAATGTCAGTACACCTTGAATTTTGTTTCTCGTTGTTTGTGGTTTATCACTCATAATAGCTATTTTTTGCCCGATCACCTGATTCATAAACGTGGATTTTCCAACATTTGGTCTACCGATAATAGCTATAAAACCTGATTTAAATTGTTTTTCCATCTGGTTGCCTCCGAAAAATCATACATATTTTATTCATATCATACTATAAAACAACTTTAGTTTCATGGTATTCGACAAAAGCTTTAATTTTTTTTATGTCATTTTTTTGTTTTTGACAATCTTTTTAAAACCGTTATGTAAAAGTGGAAGGATTTTTAGGTTAATCATCAAAAAAACGAGGGTATCCTATAGCATGTAGGAAATAAAATAAACATTCATTTATTAAAACATCTATAAACTTGCTAAAACAAGAAGAGCCACAGCTAAACTGTGGCAACAAGCATGAACATTATATTCGTCTACTATCCCGACGCGAATAAAATGTGACAATCAAAAAGCCGACGCAAACTTTTCTCCTTTGTAAACTCCAAAATATTTCACATAAGTCCGGCTACTTTTGGAATGAAAATAAAACAACCTATTATTACAGCAATGGTGGCTGCTATAAGAACCGCTCCAGCAGCCACATCTTTTATTTGTTTTGCAGCAGGATGAACATCTGGTTTTACGTAATCAATTATTCTTTCTGCGACAGTATTTAGCATTTCTGTTATAAACACATTCCCAATCAAAAGTAAGATAATACTCCACTCCGTGATGTTTATGTTTAAGATAATACCAGCCAATATCACTACAATTGCAGCACATAAATGCACTCGAAAATTACGTTCATTTTTGACAACAAACTGTATACCTTGCCATGCAAAAGAAAAACCAACCAGTCGTTTTTTATCTTTCAATTCCAAACGCACCTAAGATTTTTTCTTGTTTCGCAAACATTTCCTTTTCATCTACTTTCGCTACATGATCATATCCCAATAAGTGAAGGAAGCCATGTAACGCTAGAAAGGCTAATTCTCTCTCCAAAGAATGGTCGTACTCTTTTGCCTGTTCTTTTGCTCTATCCACAGATATCACAATGTCGCCTAACAGCACGGGGAGATTTTCGTCTAATATATTTATTTCTTCTTCCCCTTCTCCAAGTTCTTGCATAGGAAACGACAGGACATCTGTAGGACTATTCTTTTGCCTATAGTTTCGATTTAGTTCTTGAATTTCTTTATTCGTAACGAAATTAATGGATACTTCACCTTGTGGCGTTACACCTTCTTCTTTAGCAGCAAATGCAATTAACCGTTGAATTAAATCAATATAATCACTTTCCACTGAATTTGTTTCATCATGAAAGTCAATATACACTTATTTTGCCTCCTCCACGGGATATTGAATACGCGAATGGAATATCCCTTTCAATGTGCTACAAGTTGTTTGTTGAATCTTATTTAGCTCTTGTAAAGTAATCGGACATTCATCGAACTGTCCGTCTACTAACTTATCTTGAATAATAGATGTAACAATTTCTTCTATTTTTTGTTCTGTAGGTTCTTGTAGTGAACGGACTGCGGCTTCTACTGAATCACATATACTAACAATAGCCGCTTCTTTCATTTGTGGTTTAGGCCCAGGATAACGATAAATTGCCTCTTCCACTTCCTTATTTTGTTCTTTATCTTTGTAATAAAAATACTTCAGTAAAGAAGTGCCATGATGCTGTTTAGCAATATCAATAATTTCTTGTGGTAGTCGATGTTTTTTCAACATCTCAGCTCCATCATAAGGATGACTAATTATTATTCTAGCACTTTCATTTGGCTCAATAAAGTCATGAGGGTTTTTAATTGCCAATTGATTTTCAATAAAAAAATGAGGTTGTACCGTCTTACCTAAGTCATGATAATAAGCACCAACCCTTGCCAGTAACCCATTTGCTCCAACTGCTTCGCAAGCAGCTTCACTTAAGTTAGCCACCATCACAGAGTGGTGATATGTACCAGGAGCTTCCGTTAATAATTTCTTTAGTAATGGATGATTTGGGCTTGATAACTGTAGTAACTTAATATCTGATAAAATCCCTAAAGCAGCCTCAAAATATGGTAACAGTCCAATTGTAAGTACAGCTGACAGGAATGCAGATGCTGTTGCAAAAGATGATTGTAGTAACATATCTCCCCATGCATATTTCTCAAAAGAGAGAAATATAAATAATAATACAACCATGATATTAATAACCGCAATTCCTAATCCAGCCTTCATAACTGCAAGTCTATCTTTGACATTTCTCAGGAAGAAAACGGCTGCCAACTGGGAGAGCAAAAAGTATATACCTGCTTCCACATTTAAAGAACCAGGAATTTGATGATTGAAGATAACACTTCCTAAAATCGCGAACAGCGTACTGAAAATGATCGCAGAACGTTCATGTGTTAATTGTTTTAGTAGCAAAGCCCCCGTAGCTATAGGCATTACGTAAAAGAGTTGGTTTATTTGCGTTGTATAAATACTTACTATTTTCATTAAAGCAACTGTCATGATACTAATAACAACAATTGCAGTAACTTTAGCATTATTTAAACGCTCTTTTCTGGCAAGCCAATTCATTTCATGAGCTATTGCACTTCCTAGTAGCAAGACAAGTATAGCCAATCCAATTCCTGGAAAGAAATTTCGCTCTTTATCAAGAACTCCAACCAATTCTAGTTTTTTATATACTTCATTCGTAATCGTTTGTCCTTCGCGAACGATGATTTCTCCCGCTCTAATTACAACAGGTTCAACATTGCTAGCTGCTTCCTTTCGAGCAGCAGATGTTTTATCCACATCAAAAAATGAATTTTCGACCACCGCAAACTCACTTAACCGGGTCAGAACTTCTTTCATGTCAGCATCTAAATCTGAATACTTAATCTCTTGTTGGATATTTGAAATAGCGCTTTGTGTATTTTCTGTTCGCACACCATTATTCAACGTTTTAGACAAAATTCCCAAGAAAAATTTCTCACCTTTTTCCCGTTCCTCTTTAGGTACTTGAATAAGCTGAGACAGCGAGTCATCACTGACTCCTTTTTGTATTTCTTCAGACAGAATTTGCTTTAATTGTTGCACTTTTTCTTGCTCAGAGATAGGAGCCGTATCGGAGCCTCCCTTATTTTGTTGCGTGTCTTTAAGTTCTTCTTCCAATTTAGTGATTGCGTCAAAAATTTCTTTCGTATACGCCATACGCTCATCCGTAATTTCTTGGTCAATATTGTATCTATCCTCTACAGCTTGAACCGTTTCTCGTATTTTACGCTCTGTTTCTTGCTCATTTTCTATCGTAACTGGAGAACGAATCGTTTCTTTAGCTCTACTAAATCTCTCTATCTCATAGGTTTCCGTCTGTATATTGTCAATCATGATTAGAAAGAAAAACACACTTAGTAAAAGAGAAGCAGCTATCATCATGCCCCATTTATTGAAACGTTTTGTAAATGAAAACCAAGTACGCGGATTGAATTTGTTCTTATCCACTGCTCTCTCTTCCTTTCTAAAGGACAAAATTTAAAAACGCCTATATGCTTTGCTATCTACCAAATTTATCGTAGCCATTAAAAATTTGACTTTTTATACAAGATAAAAGGTGCTGTAAGACTCCCACTTCAAGAATTGGAAGTGGGAGGTCACAGCTTTCTTAAGAGATCCTTTAGATCATACCTCGGGTTACTAAATAATCAGTATGAGATAACCCCTAACTAATTGAAGATTCACTTTGTAATTTCCTAAGTGAAGATATTAGCATTTTCTTATTCACTACGATGCTGGCTATTTTTATCATACGCATCAATGATTCGTTGCACAAGCGGATGTCGAACGACGTCTGTTTGCTCTAAATAAACAAAATCCATTCCTTTTATCCCATTTAATAAATGACTTGCAACCCTTAAACCTGACTGTACACCTTTTGGTAAGTCAATCTGCGTTATGTCCCCAGTAATCACCATTTTTGATCCAAAACCAAGTCTCGTTAAAAACATTTTCATTTGCTCAGGGGTCGTATTTTGTGCTTCGTCCAAAATAACAAAGGCATCATCGAGCGTTCTCCCTCGCATATAGGCCAACGGGGCTATTTCAATCGTTTCCCTTTCAATCAGGCGCATCGTATGCTCTGCCCCTAAAACATCATGCAAAGCATCATATAGCGGTCGCAAATAAGGATCTACCTTTTCTTTTAAATCACCAGGAAGAAAACCCAAACTTTCTCCCGCTTCTACAGCTGGTCTAGTTAATATAATCCTTTTCACATAGCCATTCTTAAGTGCATGAACAGCCATTACGACAGCTAAATACGTTTTTCCCGTACCTGCTGGACCGATCCCGAAGACGAGATCATTTGCTTTAATTGCAGAGATATATTTTTTTTGCCCTAATGTTTTAACACGAATGGACTTTCCTTTTACATTTTTCGTAATTTCATCTTCAAATAAAGTTTCAAATTGGTTTATTTTTCCTTTTTTTCCAAGTTCAACCGCATAAACGACATCTCTTTCTGTAATGGTCAACCCTTTATGAATAATGGAGAGCAGAGCTTGTAAGACATCCTGAACGAGGTTAAGCGTATCTGGATCACCAGATACATGAATCTGCTCTCCTCTCGTTATAATAGAAACTTGAAGCATTTCTTCTAATTGATGCAAGTATTTATCGTTATTACCAAATAGTGCTAAAGCTTCTTTTGGACTATTTAATTGTAAATCGACTGCTGTTAAATTATCCGGCATATTCAATCTCCTTGACGTAAAGGTTGTGTATCAATAATATTTTCTTCAACACTCATATATAAGTTTAGTTTAACTTTACCATTCTCTGTAGATTGTTGCAAAATTTTTTCAGATAAGATCTCCGCTTCTCCTAGCTCTAGTTTTAATTGTTCTTTCGCTTGTTTAATACCTACCTCAATTGCTTCTTTTTTTGTTCTCTCCACTGTTTTATACGTTTTTTCATGGATATTGGTTTCAATTATTTTTATAGGCAATTCCCACTTTAAAAAGCGAAGTTTTGATTCTTCCTGTTCCTGTTTTGTATTTTCAAAGTCCGATGATCCAAAGCCCCAAATTGGCAGTTTGAAATCCCCAAAACTTAGATGGTATTTATTATCTTGTTCTCCTGTTAATTGTTCTGTATTTGCCTTTAATGGCACACTTACTTTAACCTCATACCAAGTTAACGCGGTGATCTCTCCATCCGCTGCTACATGTTTTACTTCTTTTTTCCCTTCTTCTTCCTCTGCTTCTTCTCCGTCATCCATTTTCCCCGATACTAATAGGTCGCCTTTCTCCACATAATCATGAACATCTACTTTTGGAACCCCTTTGGAAACATACATTTTCTTAATAATTCCTTTTTTAGCAGCAATTAAGTTTCTTGGTTCTGGATTTTCTTCTTCTTTCACAACTATTTTTTCTACACCTTCTAAGTGAAAGGTTGTCCCCTTTTGATTTATACCAACCCATAGTAATTCAGGTACATCATGCAATAATTGTTGTTGTATATGTTTTGGAGAGTCAATAGAAAATATCCATGATCCTGGGTGGATACCATATTGTTCTAATTGTCCATCTATCTTTTCTTCAATATCTTTAGGTACACCAGTTATTTCCACATCCCATATAATATTAGACAGTGTAAAGAGAAACAAGACACTTAGAATAAATGCAAGTATTAATTCTTTTTTCCTTAAATAGTGGCGAATGAAAAATGGAAATCCTTTACGGTCGATAAATTTAATTTTATAATTCGTATCCTTCCGTAATTTTTTTATATAATTAACGTCCTTAAGACCTATCATACCCTTGCATGACTGATGATTTAATTTTACTACGTCCCATACCTGAATGCCATAACTAGTACAATGCTGAAAAAACAATTCTGGTCTATCGCCTGTTACAATGATACTAACAGCACCAGCTATATGTAATTTATTCTTTTGCGTCATATCCTGTACCTCCATCTGGAATAAAGGTTATATCTCTAATCATACCTTCTAGCAAAATTTCTTCGGGTAGCATTCTTTTTAAAACAAAATCTGAACCCGAAATGCGAACATATCCTTTATTCGACTTTAGTTTTAACTCTGTATCCGAATAGGTTTCCAAACCTTTATGATTCTCAATATAAACATGCAATTGTCCAACTACTGTAATTCTTGGTAGTTCCAATAACACATCTGAAGGAAGTGCAAAATACTTCGTTAACCATGGTCTAATTTGTTGTTGCCATTTTTTCACAATGCAGCCCCCTCTCACCTATATATTTATGTTTATTGCGTTTGTTTAAGAACATGGAAAGGAAACCTTTTAAAAAGAAGATGGTCTCACTTACGCAAGAGTCAGTAGCATACACAACCTAGCTACTCAAAACTCATCTCCGTGAACATCAAAATGAGCTTGAGAATGGAATAGATAGGGAAAGGGGAAAGCGAAAACAAACATACATCTGATTGAGAATAGATGCTTCATTTTCAATGTATTTAAGTTCTATTTAGGTTAATTTATGTAAAAAGCCATCGTGTACCTCTATTTTAAAGTAAGTGTTAGAAAAACTTGGCCTGTCGCCAAGTCTTATGGCGAAAGCTGTAATTTTTCTTATACTATAAACCTTTAAACTTTCATACTTTCCTATAATAGAAAAACCAATTGCACTTATTTAAAAGTACAATTGGCTCTTATCATTGCAAAACGTAATGTTACGTCTACATTTTTATCTTGTTATGATGTATTTGGACTTACTACATTCATTTATCGTTTTAATTCATTTATCTGCTTCATTTTTATTTGCTCAGAAACAGCACTACGATATGGTTTTTTTCCTCTAGGTTTCCCTAGTACTTCGGACATAATAATGCCATTAATTAAGCCTTCTCGTGTAAAGTTATTTGCAACTTGCCGCTTCATTTTTTGCTTCTGCAAATGTCCTTCTGTCGCTTGTCTCTGGCTTTGAACAGATTGTACTTGTTGGGCAAGGTCTTCTAGCGGCTCTTGCAAATCAGCTCCCATTTGCTCAGCTAATTGCTCCATTTGTTGCTGTTTTTGCTCAGAAGCTGATGCTGTTGATATAGACCCTCCTACTCGTTCAGGACGTTTAGTAGGTTGACTAGCTGGCTTTGTAGCTCCTCCACCGAAAGGAGGAGCGGGCTTATTCGGTTTCTTTCTTCGTTCATTTTCCGTATCTGTATCTTTACTAAAGGAATCTTTAAAAAAACCAATGATCCCAGCGATTGCTGCCAAAATGATAAATCCATTGCTAAAAATAGCTTCGAAGAGCCCTTCCATATAGTAACTCCTCCTTTACTGCTTGCAATTAATTTTGCTCATGATCATCGTTTCCATTTTCAGATAACTTGCCAATAGAATCACGCATATCTGTGTCAGCATCAATGTTCTTATAGTTCATATAATCCATCACACCAAGGTTACCTGAACGTAAAGCTTCAGCTAAAGCAAGTGGTACATCTGCTTCTGCTTCAACTACTTTTGCACGCATCTCTTGCACTCGAGCAAGCATTTCTTGTTCTTGAGCAACTGCCATTGCTCGACGCTCTTCGGCTTTTGCTTGGGCAATGTTTTTATCCGCTTCAGCTTGATCCGTTTGTAAAATTGCACCGATGTTCTTACCAATATCAACATCTGCAATATCAATGGATAGTATTTCAAAAGCCGTACCAGCATCTAAGCCTCGATTTAGTACATTATGTGAAATGGAATCTGGGTTTTCTAATACTTCGGTATGAGCATGTGAGCTACCAATGGTGCTTACAACACCTTCTCCTACACGAGCTATTACCGTTTCCTCACCAGCACCACCTACTAAGCGATCTATATTAGCACGAACGGTTATTCTAGCTTTTGCTTTCACTTCAATCCCATCCATAGCTATACCAGCAATAAACGGGGTTTCAATTACCTTTGGATTAACACTCATTTGAACTGCTTCTAATACATCACGTCCCGCTAAATCAATCGCTGCTCCTCGTTCAAATGGCAGTTCAATGTTCGCACGATGCGCTGCGATCAATGCATTTACCACTCTATCGACATTACCACCAGCTAAATAATGGCTCTCCAGTTGATTTGTTTTAACATTTAACCCGGCCTTATGTGCTTTAATAAGTGGATTAATCACTCGATTTGGAACTACGCGACGAAGTCTCATTCCAACTAATTGAAAGATACCTACTTTCACTCCTGCTGCTAAAGCACTAATCCATAGCATAACTGGAATAAAAGTAAATAAAATAGCTACTGCAATTAAAATAACCGCGATAATTATTAACGGCATTAAGCTCTCTAAATCCATGTATTTTCCTCCTCATTACTATAATTAAATTATATAGTTAAACTAACCATTCGCCTGAATCTTTCTTTCCACACGAATAGAAGTTAAACCTCCTTTATTTCGCGTACTACTATACGTACACCTTCTACTTTTACAACTTTAACCTTTTTATTTTCATCAATAAACCGACCTTCTGAAATTACATCCAAACGTTCTTGATCAAATACAGCTGTACCAGCAGGACGAAGTGGAGTAACGGTAATGCCTTCTAAACCGATTAATTCTAAGCGATTTACTGAAGATACGTATCCTTGCTCCGTTGTTGTTTGATCTTTAAGTATAATATGTCTGAAAATCCCTTTATCCATACCCATTCTTCTGAAAAGAATAATAGAAACAATTAATGATAATAAGAATGCAATTCCTATGCTTAACGACATATGACCTATATCATATCCTGACATAAACAACGAGCCAATAATCGCACCTGCACCAATTAAACCTAATACGCCACCAGGCACAAAAAACTCTGCAATAATGAGCCCGATGCCTAATATAAGTAAGATAACTGCCTCCATACCAGCTAAACCAGCCACAATATGTCCATAGAAAAATAATACAAGCGAAATAAGTCCCATAATTCCTGCTACACCGAATCCGGGTGAATACAGTTCTACAACAAGCCCTAAACTAGCAATAGATAGTAAAATTGGGATAACTACGGGATTTGTTAAAAATCTAGCTACTTCTTCTGCTAATGTTGGTTCTTTTTCCATAACTGTTGCGTTTTCTAAACTCAATTGTTGCAATAACTCTTCCCTATTTTCAACAGTACCTTCTGAATACCCCACTTCTAATGCCTGTGATGGACCTAAAGTTAGAAACTTACCCTCCCCTGCATCTAGTTCTGGAAGATCAATAGACTCATCAGCCATCGCCATGGCATATTGCGGATCCCTTCCTTTTGATTCAGCCGCACTCTTCATGGAAGCTATCCAAGCAGATTGGGCTTTTTTATTTGCTGCATTACCATCTGACGTGATGACACCACTAGCTCCCATAGTTGCTTGGGGGCGCATATATATTGTATCTGTATTTAAAGCAATGTAAGAGCCCGCTGATAAAGCACGATTCACAATAAATGAAGTAGTGGGAACATCTAGGTCCTGTAAAATTGTGGCAATTTCTCCAGCCGAGTCTACTCTTCCTCCTGGTGTATTAATTTCAAAAATAATATGATCAGTGCCTTCTTCTATTGCTTCTTCGGTCGCTCTATCTAAAAATGCTTGCAGTCCTCTTTCTACTTCTTTTTCTATTGGAATAATATGGACTGTTTTATGACTGGTGCTATTAGCATCTACGCCAGCACCAACATTGAATATAGTGACTAAAAACACGCATAAAACAAAAATATATGTATACACTTTTTTAGCAGTCATGTGCGTTCACCTCCTTCAATGTCATGCTATACGGAATTTTAAGTGCAAAGGTTTCAATTCACCTAAATTTATTAAAATATATCATAAATAAACAATTTACACTATCTATTATGTAAGTGAAACTCCATTACTATTCCAAACGAATTGTCTATAAAGGAGACAATGCGCGCAAAAATTGAAAAATCATATTACAAAGCTAGTGGATAATAACAGGAATAAGCGTTAAATTTGCACAAGTATAAACCAATACTTATATGATGAAAAGAAGTCTTTTTCTAAATTATTACAAAAGGAAGGTGAGAGGTAGGTCATGAGCTAAAAGCACATCGCTATTTCATTACGTTTTCAATTAAAATAGGCTGTTGTAGTAAGAAAAGACCCTAATCAAACTTTTGACTAGGGTCTCTTTTTTAGTTACTTAACTGTTTTTGTACAAGTTTGTTAATTTGTGAACCATCTGCTTTACCTTTAACCTTTGGCATAATTGCACTCATTACTTTTCCCATATCTTTTTTGGAAGTTGCGTTCACTTCTTCAATCGTTAATTTAACTATTGCCTCCAGCTCTTCATCCGTAAGCTGTTTTGGCATATATGTTTGCAGAATATCTAATTCTAATTCAACTTGTTGAACAAGATCATCGCGACTCGCTGATTTGAATTCTTGGAGGGAATCTTTTCTTTGCTTTACTTCTCTCGACAAGATCGAAATTTCTTCGTCTTCTGATAATGAGTCTTTTCCAAGTTTAATGGTTTCATTTTGAATAGAAGCTTTTACCATGCGAATCACACTCAGGGTTTGTTTATCTTTGTTCTTCATCGCCTGCTTCATATCTTGGTTTAATGTTTCGAGTAATGTCACTGATTACACCCTCTTTAGAATTTACGCTTTCTAGCAGCTTCAGATTTCTTTTTGCGACGCACACTTGGTTTTTCGTAGTGTTCACGCTTACGATATTCTTGCAATGTACCACTTTTGGATACACTACGCTTAAAGCGACGAAGAGCATCTTCAAGAGACTCGTTTTTACGAACGCGAGTTGTATTTGACATGCTAATTTCCCTCCCTCCGAAGCACAAAACAGATTGTACTAGCATATGACTTTCAATTCACATGCTTTTTAAAGTATAATATAATCCTTTATTTTGGTCAACTG